>DASTML010000039.1:0-4921 GCA_035714175.1 Bryobacteraceae bacterium
CAATTCGATGAATCGAACCCCGCGCTCCACCAGTCGCCGCGCCAGCAGGCATTGCCGCGCATAGGCTGCTTTTCCCGGGTTCGGATCGTCCAACCCATATAGTTTCTTCGTCGCTTCTGTTTCGCCGCGAATATCCACCAACTCCGGCACGGAGGACTGCATCCTGTACGCAGTTTCGTAATTCTGAATCGCGGCCTCCACCTGTGCGTTTCCTCCTGTCGCGGCCAGGAACGGACGATCCATGTCGCCCATGAAGCGCAGCCGCCGGCGCTGCAGTGCGTCGCCTTCCTTCGGCGCAATATCCTGCAACGGTTCGGTGCGCTCCGGGTGCACAAACGATGCCTGGTGCACCGCCGGCAGAAATCCGCTCCCGTAGACGTTGATCCCCCCCAGCGGAATCTCTCCGCTGGCTAGGACGACGAAGCCCGGCAATTCCTGGGACCGGCTGCCCAGGCCGTACGTTGTCCACGCGCCCATGCTCGGAAACCCCGTGAACGGTTGCCCGCAATGGAAGTAGAAGTTGCCTTGGGCATGTTCCATGAACTTCACCGTCATGGACCGGATCACGCATATATCGTCGACGATCCCGCCCATATGCGGAAATAGGTCGCTTACCGGAATGCCGCTTTGCCCGTAGCGCCGGAATGCCCACGGACTCGGCATGATGTTCCCGTTCTGATTGAACATCGTCCTTTCGATCGGAAACGGCATCGGCTGGCCGGCCTCTTTGTCCAACCGCGGCTTCGGGTCGAAAGAGTCAATGTGGGAGACGCCTCCGGACATGAAGCAGAAGATGACGCTGTCCACTTGCGGCGGTAGATGCGGCTTCGGCAACGCTTGGCCCCGGGCCTCTTCGCCCATCAAACCGGCCAGCGCCGTCATCCCGAAACCCGTTGAGCTTTGCCGCAACATTTCGCGGCGGGAGAAAAAGGGACGTCTCATGGGATGTAAAGAAACTCCTTCAACAGCAATAGGGAATGCGCATAGTCACGCCAAGCGCCGTCTTCACCGGCCGTCTTCTGCTCGGTTGCCAACTCCTGCCAATGCGCCCGTAACCGCGCCTGTTCCGCCGCGTCCGGTTCGCGCCCGGCGGCAGCCAGGAACATCGCTCGCCGGCGCGCCTCCGGGTCTGTCGTCTCTTGTCCTGCACGCTTGGCCCATAGCTCTGCCTGTTGAATCACAAAAGGACTGTTCAGCAGCGCCAGCGATTGCGCCGGAACGTTCGTCCAATCCCGCTCGCCGCGCGTCGATGCCGGCACGGGAAAGTCAAAAACCTCCAGGAACGGATTCGTCGCATTCCGCCGCACCTCCAGATAGACGCTCCGCCGCCCGGCTCCGTCCAGCGGACCTTTCGGGCGATCGCCCTTCGTACTGCCCGTATCATGCACATAGTAGACGGGAACCGCCGGTCCATACATCTCTTCGTTTAACCGCCCGGAGAGCGCCAGCATCGTATCGCGAATCGCTTCGGCCTCCATTCGCTTCACCGGCATGTGCTGGAGCAACCGGTTCGCCGGGTCCTGTCTCTGCGCCGCCTCGCTCGGTTGGCCGGTCCGCTGATACGCCTCCGAAAGTACCATTCGCCGGATCGCCCGCTTCATCGACCACCCGTCTCTCCGGAACTCCGCCGCCAGCCAATCCAGCAACTCCGGATGCGTCGGAGCCGACCCCAATTTGCCGAAATTGTCCACACTGCTGACGATCCCTTTACCGAACAACTTCGCCCACAGCCGGTTAACGATCACTCGGCTCGGAAGCGGATTCTCCGGCCGCGTCATATCTTCAGCCAATCGAAGCCGCACCGTGGCCGCATCGGGATAATCCACGCCGCCCAGCGCCCGGAGAAACCGCCGTGGCACAATCTCGCCGGGGTTCTTATGCCCGCCGCGAATGAGCAGCGCCTGCGCTTCGCCGGCCTCTTCCAACACCCCCGGCGTGCGCCGCGCCACCGGAATCTGCGCCTCGCGCTCCCGGTAGGCTGCTTGAAGGGCGGGCAGGGAAGCCGGCAAGAGTCCGCCTTGCAACAGTCCGTCCAGCCACTCGGCCTGCGCTTCGCTGGCCCGGTTCTCTTCCCAGGCCGCCGCGGCCTCTCGCGTAATCTGCGTCGCCCGCTCCCGCACGTCGTCCGCATCTCGCGGAGCCTCTCCGGCAAAGAGCAGTTCCGCCGCCGGCAACTCTTCGGCGGGCGGCTCTTTGACATTGTGCGCCGCCACGGCCTGCACGCCGAACCACGACCGGTGGTTATCTACCGGCTTCGGCCGGGGCCTTGCCGCGTTGTCGGCATCCGAAGCCGAGAAAAAGCCCAGGTCGTCCTTGGTCGCCATCTCGATGTGCGCCGTGAAACCCTTCCAGAACTCTGTCTTGATCGTCACCCAGTGCATGCCGCGACGGTTGGGAGCCTGCCGCAGCTGATAGATCCCGCCGCGAGCCACGGGATAATTCTCAATAATCACCTGCGCGTAGGCATAGTTGTCGCCCGCAATCCGCACGCTGATGTAGTCGCTGTCAATCCGGAATCGCGGAGAAGTAAATACGGCCGGATGCTTGTCGGAAATCAGGTGCGAATACACGCCCCCGGGCAGCAGCGTTGTCGCTACGGACGGCCCCTCGGTCGCAATCGAGAAGGCGCCCGGTTGGGAAGGTTCCGCGGGCAGTCCCGCGCCATGCCCTTTCCACTTGGCAAAGTCTGCCCCACGTACGTCCCACAATGTGCGATACCCGTCTTTTCGTGCCGTGCTCTCCCGCCAGCGTTCCCGCAATCGTCCCCACTCCGCCGCCGGGTCGGCTGCCCCGGCAATCGACTTCACCAATGTCTGCGGGCTCCACTCCGGCCCCGCCTTCTCGTCCATTCGAAATGGCAATTGTCTCCATTGTGCTGCCAGTTCCCGCCGCACCGTCTCCCGCATGGCCGTCAGTTCGGCATTCTGCCGTGTCAGAAGCGCCGGATCGTCCGCGGCCCGCTGTGTGGGCCGGCAGTTGCTGAAAATGCCGAACAGGGCATAGTAGTCCTTCTGGCTGATCGCGTCGAATTTATGATCGTGGCACCGCGCGCAGGATACCGTCAGCCCAAGAAACGCCTTGCTGAAGACGTCCACCTGGTTGTCCACCCATTTCACGCGGTCCTCCCACGGATCCACCGGCTGAAATCCATGCTCCACCATGCGCAAATGCCCGGTTCCGATCATCGATTCATTCAGCCCCGTCTTCCCATCGATTCGAGGTTGCGCCAGCAGATCCCCCGCCAGGTGTTCGCGCAGCAGTTGATCATAGGGAACATCGGCATTCAACGCCCGGATCAGATAGTCCCGATATCTCCATGCGCCCGGCACGTCGGGGTCGCCTTCGCTTCCGTGCGATTCCGAATAACGAACCAGATCCATCCAATGCCGCGCCCACCGCTCTCCAAATCGCGGGCTTGCGAGCAGCCGGTCCACGAGCCGCTCAAAGGACCCTCGCGTCCGGTCTGCCAGGAATCTTTCCCTTTCCCCGGCCGGAAGCGGTAGCCCCGTCAAATCAAAGGCGGCCCGGCGTGCCAACGTTTCCCGTGCCGCCGGCTGCGCGGGAGTCAACTGCGCCTGCCGCAGTTTTTCCTGTAAGAAGAAGTCAATGGATGCGCCGGCCGGAAAGGACGTCCGCAGCGGCTGCCACGCCCAATGCGCTGCTTTGCGCTGTTCCAGGTCGAACGCCGCACGCCCCGGTGTGTCACTGGCGACGGCGGCAGGCATGTGCGCCCCATCCCGGATCCAATCCGCAATTAAGGTTATGGAGGCGGCCGGTAAAGGCCCCGCCGGCGGCATGGGAGCGCTTAGCTCGCCCCGCAGCGCTTTCATAAGCCGGCTTGCCGCCGGATCACCGGCCACGATTACAGCCCCGGCGTCGCTCCCCCGCCGGATCCCCTCAGCCGTATCGAGCGTCAGCCCCGCAAACTTAATCTTGGCCGCGCTGCCGTGACAACTGCCGCAGTGCTTGGCCAGCAGCGGCTGCACGGTCTGTTGGAACAGCGTGGCTGGCGCCTGCCCGTATAGGGGAAGCAAGGCAAGCAAGGGAAGGACAATCCTACACATTGGTTGCCTTGCATTCTATGTTTTGGAGCGCTGCGGCTCAAGCGGAAATGCCTCGTCCGCCCGGAAAAAATTACGCGAGAACGCCAGGGAGCGGCCCTGTCGAATCGGCAAACCGTTCCACGGGCGTTCCGAATGCGTCCAGCATCGATACATACAGATTGGAAAGCTGCGTGTCTTTTTCGTAGACCAGATGTTGCCCGCTCGCCAATCGCCCGCCCGCGCGTCCGCCCAGCACTAACGGCAGATTGTGCGGATCGTGCTTGTTGCCGTCGCGAATCCCGGAACCGAAAAGGATCATCGAGTTGTCCAGTACGTTCGACTCGCCTTCCTTCATGTCCCGCAGTCTCCGCAGCAAATAACCGTACTGGTCCACGTGCCACTTCGTGATCAACTGATACTGCCGCAGCTTGTTGGGATCTTTTTCGTGGTGGGAGAGCGAGTGATGCCCCTCCGACACGCCGTCCACAAACGAGAAATTCTGGTTGCTCACTTCGTTGCCGAACAGGAAAGTGGCTACGCGCGTCGAATCGGATTGGAACGCGAGCGCAATGACGTCAAACATCAGCCGGACATGCTCCGCGAAGTCCTTCGGATTGCCTGTTGGTTTGGCCCCCATGTCGATGGCCACGCGCGGTTTCCACTTGGATTGTTCAGGGCTTGCGGCTCGCTGCATGCGGTCTTCCAGCGAACGAACCACCGAGAGATACTCGTCCAGCCTCTGCTGATCCAGATTGCCGAGTTTCTTGCGTAGCGCCCGGGCGTCGTTCAATACCCGGTCCAACAACAGGATTTCTTCCTTGGCCTCGTCGGCCTGGCCGGACCCGGCCCGGAAAAGCCGTTCAAACGCCAGTTGCGGG
>DASTML010000040.1:0-9288 GCA_035714175.1 Bryobacteraceae bacterium
AGACCCCGCGCAAGGAAATCGCGCCGACATTCCGAACATTCCGATATTGCGGGTGGAATTTGAAGGCCAGTGGCAATGCCGGTTCCAACACCAGCCAACCACCCTGCCTGTATCCTGCCCGGCCCATGTCAACGTTGTTGATGAGGTCCGCTGCCTCATCCGTCAGAGCCGCCAAGTCGGGCGCGGTCATTACGATCTTGTCTATCATTCGATCCCCGCGTAGGCGCACATATGTGTCAACCCTCGTTTTTTCTTCAACTTCCAAGCGACGGACTGCATACAAAAACGGTACACTAGGATTTTGCGGCGCAAATTTGGAAATGAGCATCTTGCCCGCGATCCAGTTCGGTTTTGGGTCGTAGAAAGATACTCGGTTTCCGAAGTGGGCTTGGATGTCGTTCACGTAGAAGGGCTTCCGCGTGATCCCTTTCGAACCGGACCTCAGACCGGCTCGAAACCGGGGCGTTTCGAAATTTTCAACGCCAAATCGCATGGTACGTTCGGCTCAGGTATGAACGACACCAACCTGATTCGAACATTCGCCCGCTACATTGCGGAAGAAGTGGCTGCCCTCATCACGCCACGAAAACACGCCCACAGCCTTCTTAGTCCGCGCGAAGCCGCAGAATACCTTCGCGTCAGCCCCGCACAATTGCACCGCCTCAAATCGGAAGGGCGTATCAAAGCCGTTCAGGACCGCCCGAAGGCGCGGGTCCAGTACGATGTGGCGGACTTGGACCGTTACATCGAAGCTCTCAAAAATTGAGGAACACATGAGCGAAGTGAGTTTGCCTGAGAATCTGTACTGGAAGGACGGAAAAATCTGGTTCTCGATCCGGCACAATGGCCGCCGTATCCAGAAGTCGTCGGGTTCAAATCTGATTGATGTGGCAAAGGCCAAACGGAACGCCACAATCGCCAAACTGGAGCGCGGAGAACTATCAGGTGGCGATCCTGATCGAGTGCGTGTTAATGCCTTGCTGGACGACTACCTGCGGAGCCTCGAAATTCCCAAGCGGAACTACACGTCGGAGTATCACTACACCGTTACCAAGCAAGTGGATGCCCACGTAAGGCCGTTCTTTGGGGAGTATCGCGCCGTCAAAGTGCGGCCCAATATGCTGCTGGACTATCAGCGTAAGCGGCTACTTGAGGGTGCCTCTCAGAACACGATCAATCACGAATTGGGATATTTGCGAACCGCGTTCAACCTAGCGGTTGCGTGCGAAAAGTTCCTGCGAAACGCTGTTCCCGATTTCGTCAAATGTGGTGCAATCGTTCGTTCAGCGGCCAAGCAAGGCGTGCGCCAAGGAATCATCACTCCAGAACAACTCCAACGACTCCTGCCAGAGTTGCCCCGGCATCTCCGCGCAATGGCCGAGTTTTGCTGGTGGACAGGAGTGCGGAAGAAAGAAGCCCGCTTCTTGCGTTGGCGTCAGGTTGACTTCGAGCGACTGCGTTTCAAGTTGCTGAAGGGAGAAACAAAAGGCGGGAACGAAGAGACATTGCCACTGTTCAAGGTGGTCGCCGACATTCTTCAGCGCCACAAGCAATGGCACGATGAGTTCGTTCCAGACTCCCAATGGGTGTTCGGCAATCCAGACGGCTCCCAAGTGAAGGGTTTCGATAGTTATTGGAAAAGTGCCTGCTTGCGGGCCGGGCTTGCCAGCGTGGTAGAAGATAAAGCGGGGAAGAAGAGGATCAAGCCGCACGTGCGATTTCACGACACACGTCGCTCAGCAGCCACTCAACTCCATATTGACTATGGGATGTCCTTGGACGATGTGAAGGCTATCACCCGTCACCAGACGGATGAGATTGCAATCCAGTACATCAAGAGGGAATCAAAGATTGAGCATGTGCGCCGGACGGTGGACGCCGCAATGTCCGGCGTGACGGAAGATCGTACAGTTGATCCAACCATCCCCGATCAGCTACACAAGATTGCCTCGATGCACAAAGATGGGCTTCTTACAGACCGGGAGTTCGCCGCTGCGAAAGCCAAGGTCCTTGGCATCGTAACCACCACCGGTTACGATTCTGGTTACGAAAAACAGAACGCTCCCGAAACCGGGAGCGCGATGCCCGCAAGTACTTGATTTTATTGGTGCGGATGAGAGGACTTGAACCTCCACGACCTTGCGATCACTAGAACCTGAATCTAGCGCGTCTGCCAGTTCCGCCACATCCGCACGATGCAGAACGCTTTCCGTCCCTGCGCTGGCAAAACTCTATTTTCTCGACATCTTAGTGCGCTGTCAACTCTTTCCGAACGAAAATAATCTGCGACGAGGCGGGACCGGAGCAGGCACCTTCCCTTTCGCGTCTTGGATTTCCATCAAAAGTGTCCGCACTCGTCCTTCCAAATCATCTCGGACCTGTCTGAACGCCCCATCGCTACGCCCATAGGGATCGGCGACGACCCATCTCCGCTCCCGTTCTTTTAGTCCCTTCGGAAGTTCGATTCCGCTCATATTGACGACAAGGTCGAACTCACTATTCCGAAAGATCTCAATGCCTTTGGGGTATTGACTATCGATCGGCATTCCTTTTTCCAACATCACCTGGCGGGTTTGCGCCGGAACCGATGCCAGAGGCATCATCCCCGCACTCTCCGCATCCACCAACTCGCTCCCCAGATGGCGGGCAAACCCCTCCGCCATCTGACTCCTGCATGCATTTCCGATACACACAAAAAGCACGCGGAGCTTTTTCACCCAGTCACCTTCTTCAGAAAATAAGCATGGACGCGCCCATCATCGCTCAGTTCCGGGTGGAAGGTTGCCACAAGATGTCGCCCCTGCTCCACCAGAACAGGATCTCCGTTATAGCGGGCCAATACACGCACAGCAGGAGATGCCTCTCGAATGATTGGCGCACGGATAAAGACTGCTTCCAATGCGCCGAACTGATCAGTCTCCAACTGCGCTACACGGGAGTCGAGTTGACGGCCGTAAGCATTGCGGCGCACCGATATATCTACTAATCCCAACGATTCCTGCTTAGGATTCTCCACCTCTTTGGCCAATAAAATTGCGCCCGCGCAGGTACCGAACACTGGCTTCGCCGCGCCGAACTTCCGCAACGGCTCAAATAGCGATTCTCGGTCCAACAAGCGGAGCATAGTCGTGCTCTCGCCGCCAGGTATCACTAGCCCGTCCACCGCGCTCAACTCCTCGGCTGTCCGGACTTCGGCGACCTGCGCGCCCGCTCGTTCCAGCGCGCGCGCATGCTTTTCATAATCGCCTTGCAGAGCCAAAACTCCAATCTTGGCCATGCCGCTTACCAACCGCGATTTGCCATCAATTCCTCAGCCGGAAGTTTCGACGTATCCAGCCCTCGCATAGGTTCGCTCGTACCGACTTCGTCGCAGGCTTCCATCACCTTGACCGGATCCTTCCAATACGTAGTCGCCTTCACGATCGCCTTGGCAAAACGCTCAGGGTCATGCGATTTGAAAATACCGGAACCGACAAAAACCGTTTCCGCACCCATCGCCATCATCAACGCCGCATCGGCCGGAGTGGCGACGCCGCCTGCCGAAAAATTTGGGACAGGCAACTTTCCGTTTTGTGCAACGTACTCAATCAGCTCAATGGGAGCTTGATGACGCTTGGCTTCGGCGTACAACTCGTCGTGCGTCAGCACCGTCAATTGCTTCATCTCCCGCTGAATGGTGCGCATATGGCGAACGGCTTCCACAATGTTTCCGCTCCCGGCTTCGCCTTTGGTACGGATCATCGCCGCGCCTTCGCTGATGCGGCGAAGCGCCTCGCCCAGGTTCTTTGCCCCGCATACAAATGGCACTTTGAATGCGCGCTTGTCGATGTGGTTGTCTTCGTCGGCGGGAGTAAGCACTTCACTCTCGTCAATATAGTCGACTTCCAGGGCCTCCAGAACGCGCGCCTCCATATAGTGACCAATCCGCGCTTTGGCCATTACCGGGATGGACACCTGCGACTGAATGCCGCGAATCATGCTGACGGGCGACATGCGAGCCACACCGCCTTCTTTCCGGATATCGGAGGGGACGCGCTCAAGCGCCATTACCGCGCAAGCGCCGGCCTTCTCCGCGATTACGGCCTGCTCCGGGGTCGTGACGTCCATAATGACGCCGCCTTTTAGCATTTCGGCCAAACCTATTTTGAGTCGAAACTCTTCGTTCAGAATCATGTACTCTACTCCTGCTTTCACTCGAACCTGCGGCTACACCACAGCCGTCTCCACCTCAGCAACCGGCGAAAACCGCCGGTCGGCATGCTCCCGGAATACCCGGCCCAGTATGCGCAAACCTTCCTCAATGCGGGCCGGCGTTTCCCCGGCAAAGCTCAGCCGCAAACTGTTCGCTGCCGGGCGTTCCACCGCAAACGCACGCCCGGGCAAATAGCTGACCCCGGCGCGCTGCGCATCTTCCAATGCCAACGCCGTATCCACCGTGCCCGGCAACTCCGCCCAGAGACTCATTCCCCCTTCCGGGCGCGTCCATCGGCTGCCCGGCGGCAAATGTTCCTCGCAGGCGTCCAATACAGCCTGCAATCGTCTCCCGCCATGTTGCAGCATCTTCTTGCGATGGCGCTCCAGCCGCCCGCTACGCGCGAAGTGGAGGAGAACAGACTGCGATAGTTGGTCGGAATGCAAATCGCACCAATGCCGGATCTGGGTCAATCGCGCTATCACGGGCCGGGGGCCCAACACCCACCCAACACGCAAACCCGGAAACGCCAACTTGCTGAAGCTGCCCAACTGCAGCACGGAATCATGATCCATCGTGCGCAAAGCTGGCGCAGCAGTCCCTACATACCGGAGATCCGCATAAATGCCGCTCTCCACGAGCAGGACGCCGGCCCGCCTGGCCATGGCCACCATGGTTCGGCGATTCGTCTCCGGCATTGTCCAGCCAGTTGGATTCTGGAACGAAGGCGTAGCAACTAAAAGTTTAGGGCGCTGCCGGTCTAGAACCGTTTCCAACACGCCCAAGTCCATTCCGCCTTCATCCACCGGAACTCCCGACAGCCGGGTTCTTCCTTTGCCGAATACGTTGCGAACACCCGGATACACGGGATCTTCAATCGCAATTCGGGCGTCCCCGTCCGCGGTGACCAAGCGCTCAATCAAATCCATTGCCTGCTGACAACCGCTCGTCACAAGAACGTCGTCTTGCGGACCGGCCGCGCCCTGCTGTATCGCCTCGGAAAGCAGATACTCACGCAAAGCAGGGAGTCCTTGCGGCGATCCAAGTTGCAGCACCTGCGCAGCGCCCCTGCCCGCCAAAACTTCCTGGCAACTGGCGCGGAACTCATCCAACGGGAACAAGTCCTCACTGGGCCTCGATGAGTCAAACCGGATTGCGGTATTCGGCGGCGCTACGGATTCCGCAGGTTTCGCTGTCCAGGCGTCCCAGCCCTTGCCGCGCCGGACCTCGGGGACATTGGCGACGAAACTACCCTTCCCGACATGTCCTGCCAGCAATCCTTCAGCTTCCAAAAGCGCATAGGCAGACGCAATCGTCGCGCGATTCAGGCTCAAACGTTCTGCCATGTCCCTCGTCGCGGGTAGCCGTTCCCCCCGCCGCAAACGGCCGGACGATATTTGCTCGCGAAGCCATAGGCCGAGCTGACGATACAGCGGCTCGGTCGAGTCCGAATCCAGCCTTGGAGGCGTGTCGGGAAGTGGCACCAACCAAAGCATACCATATTGGCCTGGCTTGGCCCATCACAAGGGGGCTGCGATACAGTCGTAGGAACCTATGCACCGTCGCGACTTCCTGCGTCGACTCGGCCTTTCCGCCGCCGCCCTACCGGCCCAAGCCTTGCCGCGGCCCAACATATTGTTCGTGATTGCCGATGATTGGGGACACGGCCACGCCGGAGCTTACGGAGCCAAATGGGTCCGCACTCCAAATTTTGATCGCGTCGCGCGTGAAGGCGTTCTCTTCCACAACTGCTTTACTTCCAATCCTAAGTGCAGTCCCTGCCGGGCAACCATTCTCACTGGCCGCAACAGTTGGCAATTGAAGGAAGCCATTAACCATATGAGCATCTTCCCCAGCGACTTCGCGGTTTACCCTGATGTGCTCGCAAAAGCGGGTTATTTCACAGGGCATACCGGAAAGGGATGGGGGCCGGGAGATTTTCAATCAACTGGCTTCCGGCACAATCCGGCGGGTCCGGCCTTCATGAAGCATCGTCTGAAACCACCTGCCAGCGGGATCAGCAATGTGGACTATGCCCGAAATTTTGAATATTTTCTGGAGCAACGCCCCCACAAATCGCAGCCCTTCTGTTTCTGGCTCGGATTTCAGGAGCCGCATCGTCAGTACGAAGATGGCTCGGGCCTCCGGGCGGGAAAAAACCTCGCGGACGTCGCTGTACCTGCCTATTACCCCGACAACGCCGTCGTTCGGGGTGATCTCTTGGACTACGCCGTGGAAGTAGAGTGGCTGGATCAGCAGTTGGGTAAGGTGCTAGCCAAGCTGGAGTCGATTGGCGAATTGGATAACACCTTCCTTGTCGTCACTTCGGATCACGGCATGCCGTTTCCCCGAGTTAAAGGGCAGATCTATGAGCACGGCTTCCACATCCCCCTTGCGGTTCGATGGGGCAAACACATCCCGTCGGGACGAACCGTCGACGACTTTATCAATACCCGGGATTTCGCACCCACGTTTCTTGAATTGGCAGGGGCGCCCAAACCGGCCACAGTAACAGGCAAGAGCTTTTTGGACGTTCTGCAGTCCACACGGTCCGGAATTGTCGACCCGACACGCGATACCATGCTGGTCGCGAAAGAAAGACACGATCTTGGGCGTCCCAACGACGCCGGCTATCCGGTCCGGGCCATCCGGACCCGGGAGTGGCTGTATGTGCGCAACTATACCCCGGACGCTTGGCCCGCCGGAAATCCGGAAACGGGATACCGGAATGTGGACGACTCTCCCACGAAGACGCTGCTTATTTCCAGTTTCGATTCCAACTATAAGCTTTCTTTCGGCAAACGGCCCGCCGAAGAGCTCTACCATGTCTCCGAGGACCAGGAATGCATGAAAAACCTGGCTGCCGATCGAACCCACGCCGTTCTCATGCGCACCTTGCGCGACCGCATGGAACAGATACTGCGGGAGGAAGGCGATCCCCGCATGAACGGCAATGCAGCCTTCTTTGACACTATCCAGTACACCGGCCCGAAAAAGCATAGTTACGACGAATGGCTAAAAAATCAGAAGTAGTTGGACTCTTCGGCGTGGGGTTGCTAGGCTCCGCCATCGCGGATCGGCTGACATCGGCGCAGGTATCTTGGGTGGGTTACGACCCGGCACGCCCGGATCTGGAGCCGGCTCCCGAGGCGGTGTTGGCGAAGGCGGGCCTCTTGATCCTCTGCCTGCCGGATTCCGCCCACGCCGCACGCCTGTTGGAGCAGATAGATGGCCCTCGTATCGTAATCGACGCAACCACTGGCGACCCGCGGGAGATGGCGGCATTTGCGGATTCTCTACGAACGAAGCACATCCGGTATCTCGACGTGACCGTGGGCGGCTCCAGCACGCACTTGCGAAATGGCTCGGCCATCCTGATGGCAGGCGCCGCCGATGCTGATTTCCAGGCCGCCGCTCCGCTGCTGCGCGCTCTCAGCGATAAGATTTTCCACTGTGGCCCTCCCGGAGCCGGTGCAAAAATGAAGCTGGTCTTTAATTTGGTTCTTGGATTGAATCGGGCCGCATTGGCCGAAGGCCTTGCCTTCGCGGAACGTATCGGGCTCGGCGGCGCGAACGCATTGGAAATCTTGCAGGCAGGACCTGCCGCGTCCGCCATCATGGAACGAAAGGGCCCTAAAATGCTCTCTCGCGAGTATGCGCCGGAGGCAAGACTGGCGCAACATCACAAAGATGTCCGGCTGATGCTGGCCGAAGCAGCGGCCCTGGGAATGTCGCTGCCCCTCACGCAAGCACACGATTCCATCCTGACCGCCGCGGAGCAACTGGGCCACGCCGCCAGCGACAACAGCGCGTTGATTGAGACCTATCGGAGTGATAGTGTCGTTAAACCATGAAACTTGCCATTCTCACGCTGGCCTGCGTGTTCCTGCTGCCAGCCGCTTCGGTTGAGGAAACCATCAACGCGAAGTTGGATCAATTCGATGCGGCTGCCAAGGCCGGTGATGCGGCCGCACTAGGCGCGCTCCTGGCCGAGGACTTGAAGTTTGGCCATTCCAGCGCCAAGTTTGAGAATAAGGCGGAGTGCATTGCCGCGCTCGTTAAAAGCAAGCCGGTTTATAACCACCGGGACGTGAAGATTCGCGTCTATGGAAACACGGCGTTGGTGGATATGAATATGCACATCGAGCCCCAGGGTTTCGATATCGCAGTACTCCAGGTCTGGGTGAAAAAGGGTGGCGATTGGCTCATGGTGGCACGCCACTCTACTCGTCTGCCGAAAGTTTAGAACATGCGCACCCTACTCATAGCGGCTCTATGGCTTCCGATCTTGGTCGCACAGCGCCCGACATCGAAGATCGGCAACAGCGCGGCCGAAGCGGTTTTTGATTTGGGCGGTGGATCCCTGACCCACTTTCTACTCAAAGGCGGATTAAACCCGCTCAAATGGCTTGGCCCGGCTGACCGGGACGCGAAACTCCGGCCCATGGCGCACTTCCTGTGTCTGGACCGGTGGGGGCAACCATCGGAAGCCGAAATTGCGGCGGGCATTCCGTATCACGGCGAGGCCACGCGCGTCGAATGGAAAGTAGAATCCGCCAGCGGAGCGGAGACGGTATTGGCGGCTTCCCTGCCCATGGCCGGTCTTGACGTCCGGCGCCGCGCCCGGCTATTGGGGGATGCGGCCGTCCTACAGGTAGAGGAGACGGTCACCAATCGCAACAAAATGGGCAAGGTATACAACATGGTGCAGCACCCCACCATCGGACCGCCCTTCCTGGATGAACAAACGCTTGTCGATTCGAATGCCAGCCGCGGATTCATGCAGTCTTCCCCGCTTCCCAACCCCGAGGAGCCTGGCATCTACTGGCCGCAAGCGCTCCGGCGCGGGCAAAACGTAAATATGAGAACGCTAACCACGGATCCCAACCCGAACGTTGTTTCGTATGTGGTCGATGAACCTATGGGTTGGGTAACGGCTTCTAGCCCAACGCACAACCTGGTACTCGGCTATATCTGGAAAACGTCGGAATATCCTTGGTTTAACGCTTGGCGGCACGTTGATGACAACAAAAAGCCGCTGGCTCGCGGTCTGGAGTTTGGAACCACAGGATTACATCAGCCATTCGGCGTGCTTC
>DASTML010000041.1:0-9611 GCA_035714175.1 Bryobacteraceae bacterium
TCAGAGTGCCCTTGCTTATTCGTTGGCCGGGCGTGACCAGAGGCGGCGCTGTTTGCGACGCTCCTGTCTTTTCGTGCGACTTTTTTCCTACTTTGCTGGAAATGGCAGGTATTCGGGGCGGATCGTCTGATGGAGTAAGCCTGGTCCCGCTGTTGCGTGATGTGCGTTCCAAGCTGCCGCCGCGCGATCTGTTCTTTCACTATCCCCATTACTACGCGACCACCACGCCTGTATCTATGGTTCGCAGCGGCGACTGGAAGCTCTTGGAATACTACGAAGACGGCCGCCGTGAACTCTTCCATTTGCGAGATGATTTGGGCGAAAAAATAGACCGCGCTGCCGGCGAGCCGGAAAGAGTACGGGAACTTGCGGCTAAACTTGCGGCGTGGCGCGAGGCCGTAGGCGCACGGATGCCGGTTAAGAACCCTGCGGCAGTGAAGCGATAAAAGCGTCGGCCTCCCTGGTGGAGACTTCGATGTCTCGAAGGAGGAGTTGGACCTCTGCATCCATCTTCCCCACATTATTTTTCAGCGAAGTGATCGCTTCAGCATTCAGATTGTGCTTGATGTAGAGCACTTGGTCCTCGAAGGCTTTTAATACTGGTTTTGCCTTGGATTCCACGGCTTTCATTTTTCGAATCAAATCGGAATAACGCTTCCTTGTGGCGCGCAGAAGCGTGTTGCTTTTTGCTCGCAACTCCGCGTTTTTCATGCCGGCCAGTTCTTTCTCCCACTCGCTAAACATGTCGCCCGATACCTGTTCAATCGATGTGATCCGGTCGCTGACTTTCTTGGTCTTCTCGGCAGCCTCGTCGTATTCCTTCTTGAGCTTCTTATAAACTTCCTCGGTCTGGCCGCCTTGGAAGCCGGTCGCGGCCTGAAACGCTTCCAAGGTGGTCTTGTATTGCTCTTTTGCCTTTTCCTGTTCCGATCGTCCCTTTTTGATGCGGTCCACCAGGATGTCCCGCTTCTCATTCCCAATTTTCTCCTGGGCCTTGTAATAGAGCTGCGTGCAGGAAACCAGAGCGAAGAACAGGGAAAGCAAGGCGTAGCGGGCCATGCCTTAATCATAACGGAGGGCTTGTGCCGGTTCGATTTTCCGGGCACGGCGCGCGGGCAGCCAGCAGGCGATCACGGCGGTCGACGCCAGTAACCCTGCCACCGCACCAAAGACGGCGGGGTCCAGCGGCTTGACCTGAAAGAGAAGTGACGTCATGAAGCGCGAGAGCCCGGCGGCCGCCGCAAAGCCCACAACGGCGCCGGCCGTTGTGAACTTCGCACCGCTCCCCACCACGAGCGCAACGAGTTGACTGGGCGTCGCTCCCAGTGCGAGCCTAACGCCCAACTCCCGCCTACGTTGCGCTACGGCGTAGGAAATCAGGCCGTAGAGGCCAAGGCAGGCGAGAAACAGGGCCGTTGAGGCGAACGCAACCGTAATGGTCATTTGGATACGGCGCTCCTGGGTTTCCTTGGCCAGCACTTCCGGCACGGGTAGAATTTTGGCAACGGTTTGTGACGGGCTGACCTCATGTACTGCCCGTCGAATAGCGTCGCTCCACGCGCCGGGGCTGTGTTGCGTACGGACCAGTAAATAGTTCGGCGCGGAAAAAGTGGCTGTGGGATGTTGCGACTCGGGAAAGTAAGTGATCACTGGTGACGGCGCGGCGAGCCCCATCTCCCGTACATCGCCCACCACGCCGACAATCGTGATCCATGGGTTGTCCGTTTGTGCGTCGCCGCGATGAATTCGCTTGCCGATTGCGCTCTCCCCGGGCCACACCCGTTTCGCCATTGCCTCATTCACGACGGCCACTAGCGCGGAGCCGCCGTGGTCACCCTCCGCCAGCAGCCGCCCCTCTCGTAACGGGATCCCGAGCGTTTTAAAGTACCCGGGCGTTGTCTGACGCATCATCGCTGACGTTTGGCCTGGCTCCTGCGTCCTTCCCTCCGCCGTGTACGTTGAGAATCCGCCTTTCCAGGTGGTCGGCACCGCGGAGGCAAAGGCCGCACCAGTCACACCGGGTACGCCGCGGACCCGTTCCAATATATTTTCGTAAAAACGTGTCCGCAGGGCGGGGTCCCGGTAAAGCGAGTTCGGCAACACGGTCTGCATGGAAAGTAAACCATCTGGCTCGAACCCCGGTGCAACGTTGTTCAAGTTTGTGAAGGTGCGGAATAGAAGGCTGGCTCCGGTGAGCAGGAGAATCGCCAGCGCTACCTCGCCGGCAATCATTGCGCCGCGGAGCCGTTCATGATGGACACCGCCGATGGCTCGTGTAGTCAGAGAATCTGCTGTGCGAAAGGCTGGCAATAGTCCGCTCAGCAAAGTGCAGAACAGAGCTAGGCCGCACTGAATGGACACCACGCGCCAATCGATTGTCAAAGTGGTGAATGCGGCCATGCCGGGCGGCACCAACGGCTGCAGCATCTGTAACGCGGCGGCGGCTACTAGCAGGCTTGCTCCGCCGGCGGCCACGGCCAATACTAGCGACTCTGTGAAGAGTTGCCGGACGAGACGCCCACGGCTTGCGCCCAAAGCCAGCCGGACGGAGAGTTCTGCTCCACGGGCAACGGCGCGCGTCAACAGGAGGCTGGCCACATTGGAACAGGCAATCAGCAGCAATCCGAAGACGGCCGCCAATAGGAAGTACAGGCTCGTGCGGCTATCTTCGGCCAAGCGTTCGCGCAGGCTCACGGCTTGCAGCTTCGTCTGCGCGCAATCCCGCGGGAAATCGTTGCGGTATTGTGCCGACAAAGCGTCAAGTTCCGCCTGTACCTGTTGCATAGATACGCCGTTCGGCCGCCGCCCGGTGATATAGATATACCGCGCGCTCCGGCCGGCCCACACTTCCGGACCGCCTGCGAAAGGAGTCCACAACTCCCCGCGGTCGAAATAGTAGCGAAAATGTGGCGGCAAGACGCCAATCACGGTGTATGGCTGTTCGCTGAGAAGGATCTTGCGTCCTAGGACATGCACATCCGCTCCAAACCGGCGTTGCCACAGTTCGTAGGAGAGGATGACGACCGAATCCCTGCCCGGTATATCCTCCCCGGCCTGGAAGAAGCGCCCCAGATGGGGCCTGATTCCGACAGTCTGAAAGAAATTGGCGGAGGCCCGTGCGGCGTCTAATCGTTCCGGTTCGCCCTCACCGGTCAGGTTCGTTTCACTGGGTTGATAGAGCGCCAATCCGCGTAGCGTGCGCATGCTGTCGCGCAATGCGCGGTAAGTGCCGGGAGCCGTGTCGGCGCGAACCAGTTCGCGCTGCATGTTTCCTTCGAAGACCAATGTCAGTTCCGCAGGGTCCGGATAGGGAAGCGGCCGGAATAGAACGGCGTCGGCGAGAGTCAGTATCGCCGTCCCCCCGCCAATGGCGACGGCCAACGTACTGATTGCAATCGATGCAAATGCCGGTTGCTTGCGGAAACCGCGCAGGGTGTAACGGATATCGGCCATGGCCGAATCGAGTAGGGTCCATCCCCATTCGTCGCGGCTCCGTTCTCGCAGCAACGTTTGGTTTCCAAACCGGAGCCGCGCGTCACGGAGACGGGCCGTATCCGACTCGCGCTGCGCGAGATGAAACGCCATCTCTTCCTGCAATTCGGTATCAAACTGCTCTCGCCGCTGCCAATAAGCAATCCGGCGCGCCCACTCTCCGAAGAACCCCATGTCATGCCTCCGTAGGATGGATGATTAGTGTGATGGCGCGGTTGACCCGATCGAATGCAGCCATTTCCTCGACCAGCGCCTTTTTACCATCCGCGGTCAACGTGTAATAGCGAGCGCGCCGATTGTTCTCCGTCTGCTTCCACTCCGCCCGGACCCAGCCTTTCAACAGCAGCCGCTGCAGCGCCGGATAGAGCGAACCCTCTTCCACGTCCAGTACACCCTCTGACATCTGTTCGAGGAACAAAGCGATGCCATATCCGTGCATGGAACCCAGCCGCGCCAGCGACTTGAGAATGAGCATATGCAAAGAGCCGGGAGGAATATTGGGAGAGAGTGCCATAGTCTGTCTACCCTAGATAGACTATGGCACTAGCTTTTCGTTAGCAACTAATTTCCGATTTGTTCCACGTAGACAAAATAGGCCCCCCGCGCCGCGCCATCTTCGGAAAGCAGCCAAGTCTGCAGTTCTGCGGGTCCCTCCGGAAGCCGGATCATGAAGTTTGCCGCGGGAGATTCCGGATTCACATCCACCGTCTGGTCTACGCCGCCTATTCGTACGCGTGCCTTTCGAATGCCCGTAATTGCCCGGCCCGCCGTCCGTTCGCGATTGCCGGGGGGAGGCGTGTAGGCTGCTCCCAATGGGATATCGAGTTCGCGCGGCCAGCGCCGGAGTTCGAACCGGTATTGCCCCGCGGCAACCTGCACGGCCCAAAATCCGTTTGCCTCCGGGCCGCGCAGAATCTGTTGCTGATTCCAGGATCGCAAGGCGCCTTCGCCGTGCCAATCATGTGCAGTGAGCTTCACCGGATTCTCCCGCGGGTCTCCGAGCAAAATTCGTACGTATTCTTTTTGCCGCGCGGAGACAAGTTTCCACCATGCCTCATAATCCGTACGCAATTTGCTGACGATTTCCGGATGCGCGGCGGCAACATCCGTCTTCTGGGCCGCATCGTCCTGCATATCGTATAGCTCCAGCTTTGCGGGTTCTCCTGCTCCGCCAGGCCCAGGGCTCACCAGCCGCCAACGTTGCGTCATGACGGCTGCCTGACGCCAGGGAAGGAGATTCTCTTCGCGCTGTGAATCGACAACGATCGAGCGCTCAGCCCACGCTTTGCCCTGCAATAGAGGACGAAGTGACCGCCCATGGAGTGACGCGCCGCGCCGGCGTGCGACGCCCGCAAAGTCCAACAGCGTAGGCAGCACGTCAATATGCGCGGTCAGAGTATCGACGGGCCGATCGGCGGAAAATCCGCCTTGGGGCCAATGCAGAAAGAAAGGTACTCGATGGCCGCCGTCATAGGCGGACCCTTTGCTTCCGCGCATTCCCGCGTTGAAGACCTGTGCTCCGGATGCGGTTCCATTGTCAGTGGTAAAGATGAAGATCGTATTGTTGGCTAATCCCGCGCCAGCGAGATATTTCCGTAGCCGGCCGACATTCTCATCAATATTTTCGATCATTCCGTAGAAACCAGCTTCCGGTAACCCTTTGACGTTCCGGTAGTGGGCGGCGTTTTTCTCTGGCGCCCACATCGGTCCGTGCGGCGCATTCGCCGGGATGTAGCAGAAGAAGGGACGGCTTTCGGAGGCAGTGCGGGCAATGAAGCGCTGGGCTTCCTCGAAAAACACATCCGTACAAAATCCGGACGCCTGCCACGGTTTCCCGTTGCGCAGGTAGACATCGTCAAAATAGTCATTCCCGAAGTGGTCGGGCGTCTGCCAAATGCCGCCGCCGCCGTGGACGAGCACTTCCTGAAAGCCTTTGTCCTGCGGACGGCACGGTGCGTTGTCGCCCAAATGCCATTTACCGAAAATGCCAGTGCGGTAACCCGCCTCACGCAATGTATCGGCCAGAGTGACTTCGTCGTGATGCAGTATGCTGCGGCCTTGTATGGTATGCCACGTGCCAACCAGATTGGTGTAGCGCCCGGTCAGAAGAGCGCCGCGGGTAGGCGCGCAGGTCGGACTGACGTGATAGTTCGTCAGACGCAGCGATTCCTTGTAGAGCGCATCGATGTGCGGCGTTTTGAGCACCGGATTGCCATGGCATCCCAAGTCGCCATAGCCTTGGTCATCGGTCATGACCAGAACGATATTTGGCCGCGCGGGCGCGGCCGCCCATGCAAAAGAACTGGCAGTCGCTGTAAGAAAGGAACGCCGGGTGATGGGCATGGTTTCCCAGCGTAGCGAATCTAATTCCCGGCGAGGACAGCCTGTTTCGTCGCCGCCATCAATGTCTCCAACGATTCGCGGGGTAGATCCCGCACAATCGGTTTCACTGCCCAACCGAGTCCCACTGGCACATCCCGGGTCAGGCTGATCGAGCGAACTTCCATCCACAGGCCCTTGGGAGTTTCTTCCAGCGTCCAATAGGTCTGTAGCCGCCAAAGAAAGCCGTGGTCATGGCCGGCCTGCAGCCGCCGTTCATTCTTCGTCCCCGCTTCTTCCACTTCCACAATCTTCGTGGCGACAGATCGATTGGCATACCGGTTGGGCGGCGCCGGCAATACGTCCACCTGGTAGTTGGACTCCAGATTTACTTCAAGTACCTTTTTTTTACGAAGACGGTGAAAGCCGAAGATCCGGTTCCCCTCGCGTTTGTCCACGCGCCCCTCCAGAACTTCTGGATAGATTTTGGAGTGCCGGCCGAAATCTTCCAATATGGCCACCGCTGTGGCCTTTTTCGCGCCAGGGACAAAGGCGATTGCCGACCAGTCATGCACAATGCCGTGCGGAACTTCCTTGCCCTTCCCATGATGAAAAACGCCTTCGGGTTGCGCCGCTAGAGGTTGCGCCTGATTCACGCGAGCCGTCAATTCCGCGTCCACGCTGCGCAAATATTCATCAAAAGCCGACGCCGTGTTCGGTGAAAGCGTAGACAAGAATTGCGCCGCTACGATCACCACCCCAAGAATATGCATTACTGCATGTTAGACTCACCATTTGTCCGTTTGGTTGCATGCCGGATTTTCCCTTATACAAATGGCTGCTGGGCGCGCTTTGCGCTTTCAGTGTGGGCGTCGCTAAAACGGGTGTGCCCGGGTTTGGCATTTTTTCCGTACCCGTCTTCGTACTTATCGTGGGCGATGCCAGATATTCCGCAGCTTGGGTGCTGCCTTTATTGATTTGCGCCGATGCTTTCGCCGTCGTGTACTACCGGAGGCACGCCGCCGCCGGAGCCCTGTTCTCGTTGCTGCCCTGGGTGGTGATCGGAATGGCGGGCGGCGCCTATGTGCTAAAACATTTTTCGGATTTAATAATTCGTCCCACCGTCGGCGTCATCTCTTTGGTGATGCTACTTCTACATCTGTGGCGGCAACGGAGGCCTTCCGGCGAAGCGCCGCCGCCGGATTGGAAACATGCGGGGTTCTATGGCACATCGGCAGGTTTCGCAACCATGGTGGCAAACGCCGCGGGGCCTGTGATGAACATGTATCTATTGAGCCGCCGCCTGCCCCGCGAGGAGTTTGTTGCCACCGGCGCGTGGTTCTTCTTTGTTGTTAACCTGAGCAAAGTTCCGGTTTATACGCAACTCGGCCTGTTCAGTAAACAATCTCTTCTTTATGACCTTTCCATGTCGCCTTTCGTGATCGCCGGAGCCCTCACCGGGCGCAAGCTGCTTGCTCTCATGCCGGAAAAAGTATTCGTCAACAGCGTTGTTGCGTTGGCATTTCTGGCGACCCTTCTCTTATTTTTGCCAAAGTAGAAAGAATTAATGCTCCTGCGTAACGTTGGATTTCTCTTCGCGGTACTACCGCTTGCTGCGCAGAACTACGCCCCCCTCTCCGCCGAGGAGCGTCTCAAATGGTTCGGCACAACGACTTATGGCCCTCGCAGCCTTTTGGTGGGCGGCACGGCCGTCTCCGCCTGGCGGACATGGCGGAACCGTCCGCATGAATGGGGCCCGGGATGGGAGGGCTTCGGGAAACGATATGGCGCGCGCATTTTGGGCAATACGTTTACCAATGGCGTGGAAGCCTCTATGGGCGCTCTATGGGACGAAGATCCCCGGTACTTCCGAAGGGGCGAAGGCGGGGCGAAGAAACGCCTCGGCAACGCACTGAAGCAAACGTTTATGAGCCGTTTCGGAGACGGTGAATATCGCTTCGGAGCCGCTAAGGCGACCGGAATCGTGGGCGGGGCTTTCGCGCAAAAAATGTGGATGCCGGACAGCGTTACTACGAACCGCCATTGCCTCTACCGTATTGGCGGCGGCTATTCCGGCCGATTTGTCGGCAATCTTTTTCGAGAGTTCCTTCCCGACCTGAAACGGGCGATAAAGCGAAAAAAATAGACTTGAATCAATTTCGCTGCATTTTCTCGCCGGAACTGCCGATGGATGCGTAACCGCTACGAAGGCAGACGATGCGGGGGGAGTTGCATAGATAGCGTGACAAATTGTGAGGAAGCGCCAGCGGAGTTTCAGTCGACCGAATGGTTCGAACAATTCTGGGACCACTGCTTTTCCGGCACGGAGTGGGTATTTTCGGGCTTTGACGAGCCAGAGCTGTGCAGGCGAGCAGCAGACTCCAATTTCGCTCAGGTCCTCGCGCCCAGATCTCGACCCCGGTGTCTGATTCGGCAGAAGCCACGTACCGGAAGGGTATCCGGGTACGTCAGAATAAGGGAAGAGGAACGTAACAGCGCCGAATGACGGTTCGTTGGCCAGCCGAATTGCGGAGAGTGACGGGGAAAGTTATCGCGCCGATCGCTCGGGTCTGGCGCAAATACTTCCGCCGCTGGGTTCTTGCGCTATTGGGGATTTTCCCTTTTACCCGCACCGGCCTCGCCTTTCTGGTGTTGTTCGCCACGGCGATGTGGGTTTATGGAGTTCTTGTCCGCGATCTCGTGTTGCTGGTCGCCGGTTTAGGCGGCGGTTTGGTCCTGTTGGCCTTGCTGCTCTGCACACTCCTTACGGCCTCAGTCCTGTTCCTACGCAGTGGTAAGGCCGCTACTCCCGGCGAGCTTGACCTCGATACCGGAATACCGCAGTCGACCGGCTTCCGGATCCGCCGCCCGCGTTGGATTCCCTTTGCCGTTACAGACTGGCAATGGGTGGACGACGGAGGCGGAGAGACCGCGGCCCGCGTGGAACTGGAGCGGGAGGGAGCGGACCTGGTGGAGACTGCGTCGCCCGCCCGGCGCTGCATTGTGAAGAGGATTGTGAGGCGCTTCACGGTCCGGGACCTTTTTGGATTGACGGAGATCTCCTGGCGCCGTTCCGAATCGGTTCTTTTGCGAGTCCTCCCTTTCCGTGGCATGCTGGCGCAGATGCCTCCGCCTGTCGGTATGGCCGAAGGCGATGACTTGTCCGACCCGTATGCCGAGCCGAAAGGTGACCGTGTGGAAATGCGCCAATACGCTCCGGGAGACCCGCTGCGTATGGTGCTTTGGAAGCTCTATGCCCGCAGCGGCAAGATGATGGTTCGCACTCCGGAACGCAGCGTAGCCGAGCGAAAGCGCGGATGCGCCTATCTGGTAACCAGCCCGCAGGATGATGCCACGGCGGCCGCGGCTCGCGTGTGTATTGAACGCGGCTTGTTGGGCGATGACTGGAGTTTCGCCGCTGACGGCGTGGCGACGGAGGCCAATGACGACCGGGATGCCGCCTTTGAGATTATCGCCCGGAGCGGCGAGGCGGGTCCTGATGACCGTGCTGGCCGCTTGGGCTCGTTCTTGGCCGCGCGGGAGAACGAGGGCTACCAGTTTTGCTTACTCTTGATTCCGCCGGATGAACCGGCCTGGGCGGCCGTGGCTGCGCAGGCGGCGGCAACGCAAGCCATGCGCGTGCAAATTCTTACGGCAGCGGCGCAAATCATTCCGGACACCGCCCCCGTGCAGAGCCTCGGGGAGCGCGTCGGCCGCTGGCTGTTGAAACCCGGGCAGACGGACGGCGTCTCAATTGAACAGGTCCGCTCGCGTACCGTCGCGGTGCGCGGGTTGGCCAA
>DASTML010000042.1:0-25819 GCA_035714175.1 Bryobacteraceae bacterium
CATATTGCGATGGATGATTCCGATGCCGCCCTGTTGGGCGAGAGCGATGGCAAGGTGGGACTCGGTGACAGTATCCATTGCCGCCGAGAGAATGGGGATGTTGAGGGGAATGCGCCTGGTGAGGTGGGTGCGAGTATCGGCACTAGCGGGGAGAACGGAACTCCGGGATGGGACGAGGAGTACGTCGTCGAAGGTAAGGCCTTCCAGCAACTTTTCAGGGAGCATATTGAAATTGAAACAGCGCCGGCGAGCGGCGCTGGTACTCTTCATTCTACGACAGGCGCCAGGCGCCGACGGGCATCCTGGCCGTCCGTTTGCTAAAATTGTTAGGAATCCCTCCGGTTTTTTCCGTCGGTCGTTCACTTTCACACAATCCACAGGAGTTTCGGTTTTTCATGATTAACGCCACCTCTTTGCGTGCCGGCATGGTGATCAAGTTCAACAATGAACTGCACAGTATTTTTGCGTTTACCCATCGGACGCCGGGGAACCTGCGCGCATTCGTACAGGTGAAGATGCGCAATCTGCGCTCGGGGGCGATGTTCGAACACCGGTTCGCTTCGGAAGACCGCGTGGACCGCGTAACGCTGGACGAGCAGGAAGTGGAGTTTCTGTACAAAGAAACGGAGACGTATCACTTCATGAATACCGAGACCTATGAGCAGTACGAGTTCGGCGAGGATGTGTTGGGCGAAGCAGCGCAGTACCTGACGCCGAACCTGAAATTGAAGATCGAATTTTATGAAGAGAAGCCAGTCGGCGTGAACCTACCCGCGGCCGTGGAGATGAAGGTCATCGAAACGGAACCGGGCCTGAAGGGCGCGACGGTATCCAACGTCGGCAAACCGGCGACGATGGAAAGCGGCTTGGTCGTGCAGGTGCCGGCGTTCATCGGCGAAGGCGAAGTGATCCGCGTTTCGACGACGACGGGCGAGTATTTAGAACGCGCGTAACGTTTCCCCTTTCGGAAGAAGCGGCGCAGACTACGGTCTGCGCCGTATTTATTTACGCGCTGCGCGCTGGCGACAATAGATAGATGGAGAGTGAAAGCGAACGTTCGCTAGCAGCACACGAAGACAAGCTGATGCTTGCGTGGACGCTGGTTACGGCGGGATTGATTGGAGCCGTAACGGTTGGGTTCATGCTGGCCACCGAGCACCTGGGCGCGTGGCTGCACCCAAACGGCGACCATGCCGCCTGGCGGCGGCTGTTGATGCCGGTGTTGGGAGCGGGACTGGCGGGGTATTTACTCCGGCGATTTTTCCCCAATTCGGCGGGCAGCGGCATTCCGCAGACCAAGGCCGCGTTGATTCTGAACAACGGGGAGATCCCATTCCGGACGGCGGTAGGTAAGTTTATCTGCTCGACGATTACGCTGGCGAGCGGGGTGTCGTTGGGACGGGAAGGGCCGTCGGTGCAGGTGGGCGCGGCGCTCGCCTCTTCGCTAGGCCGGAAGTTGGGGCTCGACAGACGGCGAATCACGGCGCTGGTGCCCGTGGGCGCAGCGGCGGCGGTGTCGGCCGCCTTCAACACGCCGATTGCGGCTGTGCTGTTCACGCTGGAAGAGTTGGTGGGAAACCTTCATGCGCCGCTGCTGGGAAACGTAGTGCTAAGCGCAGCGACATCGTGGATGGTGATGCGGGCTCTGCTGGGCGATGAACCGCTCTTTCACGTTCCCGCCTACCATATGGTGCACCCCGTAGAGTTTCTGTTCTATGCGCTGCTGGGGGTGGGAGGAGGATTCGTTTCGGCCGGGTTCGTCAAGCTGCTGCTGCGGATCCGTTCCTGGTTTGCGACGTTTCCCGAGCGGACGAAGTGGATGCAACCAATGGCGGGCGGCCTGTTTGCCGGGATCGTAGCCTGGTTCGTTCCCGAAGTTCTGGGAGTGGGCTATCCGATTGTGGATGACGCGCTGAACGGAAAACTTGTCTTGCAATCCATGGCGTTATTGCTGGGATTGAAGTTCCTGGCCACAGCGATCTGCTACTCGTCCGGGAATGCGGGCGGGATTTTCGGGCCGAGCCTGTTTATCGGAGCGATGCTGGGCGGGGTGATCGGCGGGGGCGTGCATTCTCTTCTGCCGGATGCGACGGGAAGCGTGGGGGCGTACGCGCTGGCGGGCATGGGCGCCGCATTTGCGGGCATTGTGCGGGCACCGCTGACTTCGGTGATCATGATTTTCGAGATTACGCGGGACTACTCGATCATCGTCCCGCTGATGATTTCCAACCTGTTGAGCTTTTTCGTCTCGCAACGACTGCAACCGGAACCGGTCTATGAAGCGCTGCTGCTGCAAGACAATATCCACCTGCCCGCAGCGCGTATGGAAATGACGCCGCGATCGGTACGGGATACCATGCGTGCCCGGGGCCAGGAACATCGCAGCGATGCCAAGCTATTTCCGGACGAGCCGATGGAACGGGCCCTGGAAGTCTTCGCGGGCCTGCCGGACGGCGCCGTCGCCAGCGTGCGGTCCCGCCTGCGGCCGGACGAAGAGCTGGGGGTGTTGAAACTGTCCGACGTGCTGGCCGACTACAGGCGCGTGGAGCCGCCCCCGCAACCGGCCGCTGGGCGTACACTGCTCATCGCATTGGCTGGAGCACTGGCCGTGCTGCTGACAGGCGTGAGCGTGTTCCAATACGTTTCCAAAAAGAGCCGGCAGGAACAAGCACAAGCCTCCTACGCGGAAGGCGTCGAACTCGCGCGCACCGGGCGTTTGGACGAAGCCATTGAAGCACTGCGCCGGAGCGTTTCGGTGCTCCGCGGCGACGAACAGCGGCTGGTGCTGGCGCGCACCCTGATCCAGGCAGGACGATGGGAAGAAGCGCAGGCCTTTCTGCGCGAGGTCCTGGCCCAGCAACCGTCGCTGGGGCCCGCAAACTTCTGGATGGGCAAGGTGGTACGGGAAGAGGGAAACCCGACGGCGGCAAGGGACTTTTATAACCGTGCGATCTATGGCGATTGGCCCGCGTATTCTGTTTCGAACAAATGGGAGGCACGTTGGGAGCTTTCCGATACCTTGGAAACGCTGCAGGCACACGATGGAGCGCTGGCTGAGTTAACGCAGATTGCCGCGGAGAACAAAAACAGCCGGGAGTGGCAACTGCGGGTGGCGCAACGGCTCTATTCCTTGGGCAGATACGAGAGAGCGGCGGAGGTATTTTTGTCCGTGGGAGGAGAGGATGCCGGGCTAGGCCGGTCCCTGTTCGGCGCGGGCCGCTATGCGGAGGCGACGGCGGTGTTGGAACGAGCCGTAGCCGCGGCGCCGCAACGAAATGATCTCGCACGGGAGCTGGAACTAGCGAACAATGTGGCGCGGATGGACCCGAAAGCCAAGGGACTGCGGGCCCGGGAACGGCTGACGCGAGCAAGAGATCTGTTGAGCAAAGCGCAGAACGCGGCCAAACGCTGCGGGGCCGAGGCGGCGGCTCCGGGATCGGGAAAAACCGTGGACGAGCTGATGGAGGAGGCGGAGAGCGTATGGCATTCCCGCCCGTCCGGATGCACGGCGAGCGCGGACGAAGAAGCTCTACAGCTTTTGTTCGCGGCGCGAGTACTCTAGGACCGCTGCCAAAGCTCCGAGGCGAGGAGACCGCCCAAGGCGGTTTCTTCCCGGCGGAGCTGGAAGCCGGCTTTTTCCAACAAGGGAGCGTGGGGCGTGAGCCGGGTCGTCCTTAAGCCTGTGGTTTGCGCGAAGAAAAAATAGAGTCCCCGCACCAGCAGGCGAGCGGGAAGGTGGGGGGCGCGGAAATCCGAGATGAGCCACTGCGCACGAGGTTGCGCCGCCGCGGCCAATGATTCGATCAGCCCAGGAAGTTCCGTTGGACCGAAGCAATCGAGGAAGAAGTGCGTGACAAGCAGGTCGTAGCCGGCAGGGGCATAGGAACTGGTCAGCGCGTTGGCAGTATGGAAACGCACGCGGGGAGAGCGGGCGCGGGAACGGGCCAGGGCGGTCATGGCAGGACTGGCGTCGAGGTAGTCAATTGCAGCGTCCGGGTTCGATTGTAGAAATGCCTGGAGAAAACGGCCGTCTCCCTCCCCAAGCATGAGGACGCGGCGGGCAGGCGCGAGCCTGGAGAGAAAGGCGATACGACGACGCCAGAGAGCGGGACCGAAACTGGCATATTCCAGGAACCGGTATGGGCGGGCAACGGGATCAAAGTCCGGAGGATTCATCCGAAGAGTACCGGGGTAAGCAGCGCGGCATCGACCGCGAGGCGCAGGGCATTGCGGGAGAGCCGGCCGGCGGAGCGGTGCAAAAGATAACAGAGGCCGGCGGAGAGAAGTTCCGCGGCCCCGGCGAGTTGACCAGTTACGGCGTAGAGCCCGGCGGCAACGGCAGCCAAGGCGATCGCCGCCGGGCCGAGATGGCGCGCCAGCCAGTGGGTGGAGACGTGCCAGCGCGCGCGGTCTTCCGGCGGATGCTCCCAGGCCTCAATGGCAACACAGTTCCACCAGCAAAGAGCCGCAAAGACGACAGCCAAGGGGAGGAGAGCGGGCCTATGGACCAGAGCCGGAAGCCAGACGCCGGCGGCGAAGATGCAGCCGGTCCAGAGTTCCTTGGGCCAGGGCGCGGCAGCGCGGTGGGCAAGAAGGAAATGGGCGGCGACCAAGAGAAAAAGCAGAGCGCCGCGTTCGAGGCGAATCGGCTCCAAATAGCGAAAGGCGAGGACGAGATTGGCGGCGAGGCCGAGGGCGGCGGCGAGCAGCAGCGGCAGACGATGGCGGCGGGCGAAACGGTGGCGCGGAGCGTCGCCGGCCTCGGCCTGCCGTAAACCATCCAAGATCCGGTCTACGACGTATATCAGCCAAACGGTGAGCCCGAGAACCACGGTCTGCACCCTTGGTATGGGAGCGACAGTACGGGCAAGGAGGAGCTGCCAGACAATGGCGACGCAGGGCGCGTCGAGACTCAGCACGTTGGGCCAGAGCCAAGGGCTCATATCACAGGTCCCGAAGGGCGGCGGCGAGATCGGGTTCCTGCGCAGGGAGGACGGTGCGGAGATCAATGAGCAGACGCGCCCCTTCGACACGGGCAATAATGTTGCGGGCGCGGAGACGGCGCTCGTGCCTGTGCGGCGGGCCGGGGACCGCAATTAGGACCGCGGGCAGCGACTGGTCCGGCGTGCTGCCGCCTCCGATCACGCCGCGGCCTTCCAGGAGTTCAGCGCCAGGCAAACAGGAAGCGAGGGCAGCGGCGCGGGCACGGAGTTGATCGACGGTGAGGGCGATCATGGAGAGAGCGGGAACGGCGGCAAAGTCCTGCCAAAGAAGGGCGCGGAGAGTTTGCTCCATGGACTGAAGTACAAGCTTGTCCAGACGCAGAGCGCGGAACATGGGATTACGTCGAACTTTCGCAATAAGATCCGGCTGCCCGCTGATATAGCCAGCCTGCGGGCCGCCGAGAAGTTTGTCGCCGGAGTAGGTAACGAGCGCCGCACCGGCGCGCAGACTGTCCTGCACGAGAGGTTCGTTGACGCCATAGGGCCGTAGGTCCACCAGCGCTCCGCTGCCGAGGTCCTCATAGACGGGAATGTTGAGAGAGACCAGTTCGGCCAATGAGGGCTTGGCGGTGAACCCGGTGATATGGAAATTGCTGGGGTGAACGCGGAGGAGGAGAGCCGTTTTGGGGGTGATGGCGTTCGCGTAGTCCGCCAGGGAGGTTCTGTTGGTTGCGCCTACTTCAATCAGGCGGACGCCGGCGGCCCGCATGATATCCGGAATGCGAAAGCCATCGCCGATTTCGATGAGTTCGCCGCGGGAGACAATGACATCCTTGCCCTTGGCCAGCGCATGCAGGACGAGATAAACAGCGGCAGCGTTGTTGTTGACGGCAATGGACGGGGCGCCGGTGAGCCGTTCGAGCAAGGCGCCGACGTGCGTATCCCGTTTGCCGCGCCTGCCCGTAGCGAGATCGTACTCCAGGTTGCAGTAACCCTCAATGGGCGTGAAGGCCGCGAGAGGGGCGCGGCCGAGGTTGGTGTGCAGGATGACGCCGGTGGCGTTGATGACCGGGCGCAGACTGGGCCGGCGTAGGGCCTGGAGCCGCGCGAGGGCGACGGGAAGCGGAGGCTCGGCGGGCTGGCCTTCGCGAAGGGCGGCGCGGGCGGCAGCGATGGCCTGTAGCGCCTCCGCTTTGAGCAGCCCATGCGGCGCGTCCGGGAACTGAGGTCGGAGAGCGGCGAGGAGAGACTCCACCGAAGGGAGCGCGGAAAGCTCCATTGCTACTTTCCGAGCATGGGGAAGAGGCGACGAATCTCCTCGTCCGGCGGGCGGCGGCCATATTCGCCAATCTCAAAAGCCTCGACAAACTGCAATTTTTGGGCGCGTTCCTTGCCGTACCATTTTTCCGCGGCGGCACGGGTAACGGGAGTTGCGGAAAAACTGCGGCGCGACTTCAACCATTCCCGGCGGGCCTTGGGATCTTTCGGCACTTCATTGATACGGCCATCTACCCAGGCAAGCCACTCGTAGAACTGCGAGACGTGCGCGTCCATACCGTCGATTTTCTTCTCATAGACGCTGCCGATGTCGACGACGATGTCCGGGGTAAAAGAATTGGGACGTTGGAAGTTGTCGGAATAGTAGAGAAACAGCGGATTTTTTGCAAGCGGAGGCGTGCCGGAGACGACATTGGGAACGACGACCATGTAGGCGGCGTCCTGCACGAGAATGCCGGTGTTGCGGTGGTCAGGGTGATAGTCGTTGGCGCGGTGGGTGAGGACAATGTCGGCTTTCCATTCCCGTATGGCACGGATGATCTGGCGGCGGATTTCGAGAGAAGGGGTGAGTTCGCCGTCGTGATTGTCAAGAACCTGATACTCCTCAATACCGAGCCGTTTGAGAGATTCCTGCGTTTCCAGATAGCGGCGGCGGGCGAGAGGCCCCCCGCCCATCTCGTGATGGCCGGCATCGCCGTTGGTGACGCTCAAAAACTTCACGACATGGCCCATTTGCGCGAAAAGGGCAGCGGTGCCGCCGAACTTAATATCGCAATCGTCCGGGTGCGCCCCGATGGCTAGAACACGGAGTTTCTGCTGGGCGGCAAGGGACAAGGCAAGCGCAACGAAGAGAATGATTTTCTTCATTTTTCGACCTCCTGCATGAGTTGACTGAGTTTCATTTTAGTCGCCAGGAGAGCGAAGAATCCGGTGAGCCAAAGCGGACCGGTGATGGCGAAGAACAGAAGATTGGCAAAGCCGCCAGCCCTGCCGGGGTCGACGCCGAAGGAAACAGCTCCGAGAGAGGCCAGGAGTTGGAAAGTTCCAAAGTTGCCTGGCGCCTGGGGCGGAATGGACCCGATACGAAGGATGACGAGAATAGCGGCGCAAGCGCCGAGCGAGAGATCCAGGCCGTACCCCCGCTGGATGAAATAGATGGGACCGACCTGCAGGATGAGATAGAGAAGGCTGAGAAACATCGCACGGTAGAACGACGGCGAGCGGCCCATGGTTTCGAGAGCGTCCAAGAGATGACGGAGGCCTTGGGCCCAGATGGTGCGCTGCAACCAGCGATCTGTTTGCGCACGACGGAGAATGGCGAGGGCAAGCAGTCCGGCGACGACGATGAGAAAGACACCGAGAATGCGGCTGGCGATGACAAAGATGGGCGGCAGCTTCACGAAGAGAGATGTGACGAAAAAGCCGCAGATCAACCAGATGCCATCAAAAAGCCGCTCGATGATCACGCTGGAGATGACGATGGAAAACGGGATGCCGGACCAGCGGGCCTGCAAAAAGCTGCGGACGATTTCTCCGGGTTTGCCGGGAACGACTTCGTTGACGAAGAGGCCCACATAGATGGCCTGCATGGTTCGCCATACCGGCAGCTTACCGACGGGGGTAAGGAGTTCATTCCAACGCCAGCCCTGCACGCAGTAGACCGCGATATCACTGAGGAACGCCGCCGCGACATACTGCCAAGGCGTATTGAGAATGTGCGGGAGTTCGTGTTCCCAGTCGGTTCGCCTGATGACATAAACCATGCAGACGATGGAGAGGAGGTAACCGAAGGCGGAAATGAGCCGGCGGCGAGTCAAGGTCAACGCTTTGATGATACCGCCGCGGCGATTTCCTTCCACGCGGCCTCGTCGGCTCCGACCGCGATTTTGTTAGCTCCCCGTACCAGAGGGAGGCGGAGAAGCCTGGGTTCGTCTTCGATTTTGCGGAGGAGATCCGCGTCCGAAACTTTCAGATACTTGAGCCCTGCCTCTTCATAGGGCTTCCCCGCTGAGTCAAGCAGGCCGGGCAGCGTAAATTTTTCAATGAACCGACGGATTTCTCCGGCGGCCATGGGCTTAACGTTCAGGTCAATGCTTTGCAGGGGAATGCGGCGTTCCTTGAAAAACCGTTCGGCGGCACGGGTGGCGCTGGAGCTTTTGACGCCGAAGATCTGGACATTCTGCATCTGCGTTTATTGTGACAAACTGGTGCTTCGTTATGATTACGAGACGCGGATTTACATGGGCTTTCGGGGCGGCGGCGGTATGGGGACAGGCGGAGACGCCCGCCCCGGACATTGATTGGATTGACGCCAGGCAGTTGACCATTGAAGGGCTGGGGTTCAAGGATCTGGCTTCGCCCTATGACCGGTTACCTGCGCGAGCGGAAAAGACGGTCCGGGACGTGGTGTGGCGGCTGAGCCGGGATTCATCAGGCGTGGTGGTGCGGTTCATGGCGAATACGCAGGCGATTCATGCGCGCTGGACGGTGGGCAACAAAACGTTGACCTCGGCGGCGATGACGGCGGTGGCATCGAGCGGATTAGACCTGTATGCAAGGGATAACGCAGGTAAGTGGCGTTGGCTGGGCATTGGGCGGGCAACGAAGTATCCGGAAAATGTGGAGCCGCTGGCGACGCGCATTCCGGTGGGCGACCGCGAGTATATGGTGTATTTGCCGCTGCGGAATTCCGTGGTCTCCCTGGAACTGGGTGTACCGAAGCGGAGCCGGATTGACAAAGGACCGCAGCGATCCGGGCCGAAGCCGCTGGTGTTTTATGGGACTTCCATTACGCACGGCGCCGCGGCTTCCCGGCCGGGTATGACGCATGTCGCCATTCTGGGCCGTATGATGAACCGGGAAGTTATCAATCTCGGTTTTTCCGGGAATGGAAAGATGGAACCGGAAGTGACCAAGCTGGTGGCCGAGTTGGACGCGTCGGTTTACATTTTGGATTGTCTTCCGAACATGACGGCGAAGGACATCAATGAACGGGCCGAGGCGTGCGTGAAGCAATTGCGGGCGGCGCGGCCGTCTACGCCAATATTGCTGGTGGAAGACAGGAATTATGCGGATGCGTTTCTGAATCCGCAGCGTGCGGAACGGAACCAGACCAATCACGAGGCGATGCGGGCCGTGTACGCCAAGTTGGTGAAAGAGAAGATTCCGGGGTTACGTTATCTGCGCGGCGAGGAGCTTCTGGGCGATGACGGAGAGGCGACGATCGATGGATCGCATCCGACGGATCTGGGCTTCATGCGGCAGGCGATAGCTTTCGCAACGGCGATGAAGGGTCTTTAAACGGCGGTTGTAAAGGCTCCGGCTCTATTTCGTGGATGCGGATCTGATGCGGGACTGCAGCCGCAGCGCCCCGCCGGGCAGCGATATGACGCCGTGCGCTCAGTTGGCAGGGGGTAGCCGTGCGCTATAGAGTTTGATTGTGAAAGTTTATTTCGCATTCGCGGCGGCAGCCCTCTGTTGGGCAGCGCCGGACGAGTTCACCACGAAGATACGGCCAGTGCTGGCGGCAAATTGCGCGGGTTGCCACAACCCTAAAAACCCACGCAATCGAATTGACTTTCTAAAGGCCGAAGCGCCAACGGATGTCGAGACGCGGCGCGGATTGTGGCGCAATGTGGCGACGCAACTGCGCAACCGGACCATGCCGCCGGGCGCGGCCAAGATCTCCGAAGAAGACCGGATGCTGGTAGCCGACTGGATCGACACGCGCCTACGAACGACGGGGTGCGCGACAGGCGACTACGCGGGCTATGTATCACCGCGACGACTGAACCGGCGCGAATGGAAGAACACCATTCGTGACCTATTCGGGCTCGACGTGGCGGCACCCGACTTTTTCCCCGCGGACGAGGCGGGCGGCGCGGGTTTCGATACTAACGGCGAGACACTCTATGTGCCGCCAATCATGTTGGAACGATACATGGAGGCCGCAACGGCTGTATTGGACCGCATCGTGGTGACGCCGCCGTATAACAAGGTGACCCTTTCGCACGAGATGAATCCGGTGACTGCACCGGCTAAGGGCATCAAACCATCCCGGTTCCTACAACCGGGCGAGGAGTTGTCGGCCAGCGTATCCGTGTTTGCCGAGGGACAGTATACGTTGCGCGTTTCGGTAGAGCGGCCCAAGGTAACTCCTTTCACGATGGTGGTGAAGGCTGACGGCGTCGAGGTGGGAAAGCTCGCCTATCAGCGCGATTCGGGCGGAGGCGCAACGGCGCGCATCGCCACGGCGACGCTGGCGCGCGGACCGCACACGATCACTGTGGTGAATGGGAGCGAGAAAGTTGAATTTTACAGCCTGACGGTAGACGGCAAACCGTCGCCGGTGACGGCGGACAAGCGCTCCATGCATTACCGGCTATTTGGAATGGAAGCGGGCGAATCGCCGGTGGATGGCCGTGCGGCGGCGCGAAAGATTCTGACCCGGCTGCTGCCGAAAGCGTACCGGGGACCTGTGGACACGGCCGAAGTAGACCGGCTGCTGACCCTCTACGACCGCGGGGCGCGGCGGGGCGAGCCGTTTGAAGAAAATGTGAAATTGGCGTTGAAGGCCGTGCTGGTCTCGCCGCGCTTCCTCTTCAAAGTGGAGGAGGGGAATGGGAAGCCAGGCATACAACCGTTGGGGCACTATGAGATGGCGTCGCGATTGTCGTATTTCCTGTGGTCCACCATGCCGGACGAAGAACTATTGCGCTTGGCGGGCGAGGGCAAACTGCAGGACGAAAAAGTTCTGCGGGCGCAGGTGGACCGGATGATTGACGATCCGCGTTCGCGCGTATTGGCGAACGGGTTCATGGGCCAGTGGCTGGGAACACAAGAGATCGGCGGGCGCGCGGTCCCATTATTGACGGAACTACAGCACTTTTATACCCCGGAAGGCGCTGCGGATTTGCGGGAGCAACCGGAGTTGTTCTTCCACTACATGATGACGGCAAACAAGCCGCTGCTGGACCTGCTGACGGCCAACTATGCATTCATGACAGACCGGCTGGTTAAGTACTACCAGTTGGAGGGGAAAATAAAGCTGCCGCCAGGGCCAGGATTCCACTTGGTGCAGTGGCCGGATGACCGGCGCGCTGGAGTTCTGGGCTTTGCTTCCGTGCTTGCGATGTCGTCCCACTATAAGCAGGCAAGTCCGGTACTTCGCGGCGCCTGGGTGCTGGAAACGCTTTTGGGAACGCCCGTACCGCCGCCGCCTGCCGATGTGCCGCCGCTAGACGCGGCAAAGGGCGCGGCGAAGACGATGACTGTGCGCGCGATGCTCGCCAAGCACCGGGAAAACCAGACCTGCGCAGCTTGCCACAATCTGATGGACCCGATTGGGCTGGGGTTGGAGAACTTCGACTGGATGGGCCGGTGGCGGGATACGGATGATGACGGGTCGCCGGTGAACGCCAGCGGTTCGCTGCCGAGCGGGGAGAAATTCAACGGTCCTGTGGAATTGCGCGCGGTGTTGATGAAGCGGAAAGAAGAGTTTACGCGGCAGGTTACATCGAAACTGCTGGGGTATGCGCTGGGGCGGGCGTTGCAGGACGGCGACCAATGCACGGTACAAAAACTGATGGATACGATGGCGAACAACGGGTATCAGACACGGGCGCTCATTCGCGATATTGTTATGAGTACACCGTTCCGGAATTCGCAAAGCGATGCGGTAATCAGCGAGAGTCATGCGCCCGTGAAGAAGGCTCCGCGGCGGCTATTGGGTACCAAATAACTTCGAGGACATGATGCAATCGCGACGGAATATCTTGCGTGGAATGGGCGTGGCGCTGGCTACCCCCTGGATGGAGTCCGGAGTATTCGCGGCGACCGGCGGCGTGGAACGGTTGACCGCGCCTCCATTGCGGCTGGCATGCCTATTCATGCCGAACGGCGTGCGACCGGACCACTGGACGCCGGCGGGCGATGACGAAAAGTATCAGTTAACACCGCATTTACAGCCTTTGGCCGGGCTGGAAAATGACTTCCTTCTGATTGAAAATCTCTGGAACGCCAATACTGTGGGCCGGAATGGGCACTGGCCGAAGGTACCGGCATGGCTGTCGGGCGGATTTGTAGAACGCACGACGGGCGGCGATTTGGATTCCGGCGGCACGACGGTGGACCAGTTGCTGGCACGTCGCATCGGCCATCTGACGCCGTTGGCCTCGCTGGAACTGGGGCTGGACGGGCCGCGAACCGGCGTCGACACGGCAGGCGGCGGATTTCCGCGCGCACTGGGTTCGTTCCTGTCGTGGGCGGATCCCAAAACGCCGGTCCCGAAAGAAATTGTGCCGCAACTGGCATTTGACAGGCTATTCCGGAATAAGAGATCGCCTGTCGTCTCTTCGGTAAACCCGCAATCCCGGGAGATGGTGGAATCCCTGCAACGGGACGATACCAGCGTGTTGGACGTCGTGTTGGACCAAGCGCGTTCGTTGCGCGCCAAGGGGAGCAAGACGGACCAAGCGCGGCTGGACGAGTATTTTGAATCTGTCCGGAATGTGGAACGCCGGTTGGAAGCGTCGATGAAACCGCAAAAGCGGTGGATCAACGCCGGCAAACTGCCGATGGACCGGCCGGTGGCAGGCATCCCGGAGTCGCATCTGGAACATTTACGGCTGATGCTGGATATCCTCGTCCTGGCGCTGTGGACGGATTCGACGCGAGTTGTGACCCTGATGATGGGCGACGCGCAGTCTTCGCAGGATTACGGCTTCCTGGACGGCGTGAAAGGCAATTTCCATGGCCTATCGCATCATCGTGATTTGCCGGACACGCGTCTGCAGTACGAGAAGATCATCAACTGGCACACGACACAGTTGGCCTATCTGCTGACGAAAATGAAGAACCTGAAAGAGGGCGAGACGTCCTTGCTCGACAACTCGATGGTGCTGTTCGGCTCTTCCTTGAAGTGCGGCAATACGCATCAAGAAGAGAACCTGCCGCTACTGCTGGCTGGACGCGGCAAGGGAAGCTTGCGGCCGGGCCGACGGGTCCGGGCGGCGAAGAAGACGCCGTTTTGTAATCTGCACCTCGCGTTAATGGAGCGGATGGGCGTAAAAGAGGAGTCGTTCGGCGACAGCACAGGCGTAATGCAAGGGCTGGTATAGACGAACGGTTCGCAACTTTGACATAATCGCGCTCCGAAACGGGGTGACTACTATGTCGTTGCAAAGGGTTGTAGCAATGGCCGCCTGTTTGGCGGCCTTTGTGTTTCCGCGGCCGGTTTCGGCGCAGGTTTTGAAGGGCCAAATTCTGGGAACGATTTCCGACCAGACCGGGGCGGTCATACCAGCGGTGAAGGTTACGATCACCGAGACACGAACGAACTTCCAACGAACGGGCGAGTCCAACGACGCCGGGAATTTTTTCTTCGTGAATCTGGACCCCGGCGACTATACCGTGGAGGCGGAGAAGCAGGGATTCAGTAAGACACTGCGCTCCGGCGTGGAATTATTGCCGAATACGACGGCGCGGGTGAATTTCGAGCTCGTTCCCGGCGCGGTGACGCAGGTGGTAGACGTGAGCGGGAGCGCAGCACCGCTGCTGCAAACGGACCGCGCGGATACGGGAGGCAAGATTGAGACCGCACAACTGGTGAACATGCCGATGCTCTATAACCGGAATTACCAGAGCCTGCTGGTGCTGGTACCCGGTGTGGGCAAACCGTTCCGCCCGCATTCGGAGTTCTACAATTCGCAGGATTCGCTCTCCGTACGGGTGAATGGACAGGGCCGTCAGTTCAATAATTTTCAGATTGAGGGAATCGAGAACAAGATTGACAACGGAAACCTAACCGCTTTGGTACCGCCAGCCGAGGCGATTCAGACGGTGGACGTGTCCACCTCCAATTTCGATCCGGAGTTCGGCAATGCCGGCGGCGCGGTGACCAACGTGACGCTCAAGAGCGGGGCGAATGATTTTCATGGCAGCCTGTTTGAATTTCACCGGAACGAAAACATACAGGCCCGGAATACATTCGCGGCGACCAAGGCTCCTACCGTGTACAACCAGTTCGGAGGCACAATCGGCGGGCGCATCCTGCGGGACAAATTGTTCTTCTTTGCGGACTATCAAGGGAGCCGGGATCATTTGGGCCAAGTGAACCGCGGCGCGTTGCCGGGAGCGGCCTTCCGCAGCGGCGATCTTTCGGGGGCGAGCGTGACAATCTACGATCCGCTGACCGGCAGTACCACTGGCGCGGGGCGGACAGCGTTTCCGGGTAACCGGCTGCCGGCAAATCGGATCAGTCCCATCGCCCAAAAAATCCTGGGTTTTACGCCATTGCCGAATATCGCGGCTCCGGAAGGGCAAGTGAATTATTCCCAAAACAGCGTTCGGGTAAAAACGATGGACCAGATGGACTCGAAGGTGGACTGGGTGATCAGCAGCAACGACCGGCTTGCGGTCCGTTACAGTTTGCAAGAGTCCGAGGTATTCGACCCAGGGTTGTTCGGACCCAGCGGGATCTATGGCGGATTCCGGAATGGCGGGTTTGGCGCAACGGGTCCGGCGAGAACGCAGAGCGCGGGCGTCAATTACTCCAAGGTGTTGACGCCGACACTGGTATGGGAGTCGCGGGTGGGGGTAGTGCGAAACCGGAATGACGCGCGAGCGTCGGATACGGGGTTGAAGACTTCGGAGGAGATCGGGATTCGCGGCGTGAATCTGGACGACTGGACCAGCGGATTGACGGAGATCCGGGTGAACGGGTATGCATCGCCGCTGGTGGGTTTCTCTCCAAGTTTGCCATGGGCGCGCAGCGTGACGTCCTTCGGCATTGTGAACAATATCTCCAAGACATTCAGCAAACACATCCTGCGTTTTGGCGTAGACATACGGCGGGAACGGAATGACTTGCTGCAGACACAGACGTTCAACCCCCGCGGACGGTTCGAATATCAGCCCGGACAAACGGGAGATCCAGCGAACACGACTCGAAGTTTTGCCAATGCGTTCGCGGCGTTTTTGCTGGATGTTCCCAACCTCGCCGGGCGCGATCTGCCCTTCGTATTTCCCGCGCGGCGTGAGTTGACTCTGAATTTCTACATTCAAGACAAATGGCAGTTGACGCAGAAATTGACGGTGGACCTGGGCTTACGATTGGAGCGCGAACGAGGTAGCCGGCCGCGATTCCCCGGCGGTTATTCGAACTACAATCCAGTGAACAATACGCTGGAGTTGAGCGGCTTGGGGAATGTTCCGATAAATATCGCCCAGTCCAACAACAACTGGGGTCCACGGATCGGCATTGCCTATCGTATGAACGAAAAGACCGTGATGCGGACCGGGTTCGGCATCAGCTTCTTCCCACGGCGGATGGGGCAGACAAACTTTCCAATCCTGCAGAATAACGCCTATCAGGCTCCCAATGCATTTGCACCGGCCACAGTAACCATGACGACCGGATTCCCGCCATTTTCACCCTACGAGATTCCGAGCAACGGAATCATCACCAACCCACCGCTTTCCAACACGTACACAATCACACCCTATGATCTGGCAAGCCCTTACGTCCAGAGCTGGAACTTTGCCGTTCAGCGGGCACTGCCCTGGAAGCTTGCGCTGGACTTGGCATATGTGGGCAACAAGGGCGTGAACAACCAGTCGGGCTATAACCTGAACGCCTCCATGATTCCCGGCAGCGGAAACAATGGGCGGCCGCTGTTTGCACGGTTCGGGCGGGTGACGGATACGACCGGCGTGCTGGGCACCTCCACCTGGTACAACGGGTTGCAAGTAAAAGTGGACCGGCGCGTGGGCAGCGGCCTGTTCCTGACGACGGCCTACACGTTCAGCAAGGGACTGAATTACACCGACGACGACGGCGCGCTGGCGATACCGATTGCCTTACAACTGAACCGGGGCCGGATGAGCGACAACCGGACGCATGTTTTCACACAAAGCTATATGTGGTCCTTGCCGTTCGGCAAGGGGAAGCGGTGGGCGCAGAACGGAATCGGCAGTTGGTTGGCGGGGGGATGGCAGATTCAGGGACTCTTCAGCGCGATGACGGGATCGTGGTTCTCGCCTTCGGTTTCGGGCGTCGTGAATGCTCCAGGCAATTCGGACCGGCCGAACTTGGTAGCTCCGATCCAGATTCTTGGCAATACGGGGCCGGGACAGAAGTACTTCGATATTAGTTCTTTCGCGACGCCTGCCCAAAATACCCTCGGGAACGCGGGCCGCAACATCATCCAGGGACCGGGATTGGGCAACTTCGACGCGGCCTTGCACCGGAACTTCGCAATCAAGGAACGTATGCAGTTGGCTCTCCGGTTGGAGAGTTTCAATTTCACGAATACGGCGCACTACATGAACCCGAACGGCAACGCGCAGTCGCCGCAATTCGGGGAAATTAATAGCGCCGAACAGGACCAGCGGCAATTCCAGATTGGATTGACGCTCCGTTTCTAATGGAAAAAACGCCAACCGGACAGAGGCGCCGCCGGGCAATTGCCCAGCGCGGACCGGCGCGGGGACGACACGGGGTAATGCCGTCTCCCGCCAGCGCATCCGGGAAAAGAGTAACGGCAAAATGCGCAACGCGCCGATCCACATGTTGGTGTTAGACCGGCCCGCTGCTTGGTTTGTTCCGGGTTACTGCGACTTCTTATCGATCTTGGCCCACGTATCGCGGAGCTGAACCGTGCGGTTAAATACCGGCTTTGCTTCGGTCGTGTCCAGATCGGCATTGAAGTAGCCAACTCGTTCGAACTGGAAATGCGTATTCGGTTTGACGCCCTTCACGCTGGGCTCGATTTTCGCGTTGGATTTGATGATTAAGGAGTTGGGGTTCAACTGCGTGGCGATGTCATCAGATTGCGGCGCTTCTTCCAGGAGAAGGTTTTCGTAAAGGCGGGCTTCGAAGTCGAGTGCGTGCGGGGCGGAAACCCAGTGGATGGTCGATTTCACCTTGCGGCCGTCGGGGGAGTTGCCGCCGCGGCTGGCTGGATCGTAGGTACAGTGGATTTCGGTTACTTCGCCCGCCGCATCCTTCACGACGCTGGTGCAGGTGATGAAGTACGCGTAGCGAAGACGAACTTCCCGTCCAGGGGAGAGGCGGTAATACTTGGGCGGCGGCACTTCACGGAAGTCGTCACGTTCTATGTAGAGAACCTTGGAGAACGGGACCATCCGCGTACCAGACTCCGGCGATTCGGGATTGTTGATGGCTTCCAACTCTTCCGTCTGTTCATCCGGATAGTTATCAATGATGACCTTGATGGGGTCAATAACGGCCATGACGCGCGCGGCACGCCGGTTCAAATCTTCCCGGATATGATGTTCCAGAAGAGCGAACTCGATGATGCCGTTGGTTTTCGACACGCCGATGGACCCGCAGAACGCACGGATAGCCTCCGGAGTATAACCACGGCGGCGGATGCCGGATAGAGTTGGCATACGGGGATCGCTCCAGCCGGAGACATGTCCGCCCTGGACGAGTTGCAGGAGCTTCCGCTTGCTGAGAAGAGTATTGGTCAGGTTGAGACGGTCAAACTCGATCTGCTGTGGGCGATGGATGCCGAGGTTTTCGACGTACCAATCGTAAAGCGGGCGGTGGTCCTCAAACTCAAGGGTGCAGATGGAGTGGGTAATGCCTTCGATGGAATCGCATTCTCCGTGCGTGAAGTCGTACATCGGGTAAATGAGCCAGTCATTGCCGGTACGGTGGTGTTCGGCGCGGAGAATGCGGTACATGACGGGGTCGCGCATGTTGAAGTTGGGCGACGCCATATCGATTTTGGAACGCAGAGTACGGGAGGCGTCGGGGAACTCACCGGCCCGCATACGCTGAAACAGGTCCAGATTCTCTTCGACGGAACGGTTGCGGTACGGGCTCTCCTTACCGGGTTCGGTTGTGGTGCCGCGGGTTTCGCGGACCTGATCGGCAGTGAGGTCGCAGACGTAGGCCTGCCCCTGCTTAATGAGCTGGACAGCCCACTGATAGAGCTGTTCGAAGTAATCCGAGGCATAGAAAAGGCGATCTTCCCAATCAAAGCCGAGCCAACGGACATCTTCGATAATGCTTTCTACGTACTCGGTTTCCTCTTTGGAAGGATTGGTATCGTCAAAACGCAGGTTACACTTGCCGCCGAACTCCCGGGCGAGTCCAAAATTCAGGCAGATGGACTTGGCGTGGCCGATATGGAGGTATCCATTGGGTTCGGGGGGGAACCGGGTGTGGACGCGACCGTCATTTTTGCCGCTTTGGATGTCCTGGATGATGATATCGCGGATGAAGTTCGAAGGCGCCTTCCCGGCAGGTACTGCGGTCTCATTCAGAGCATCAGTAGACATAAAAACCAGTATATCGAGGGGGGCGCGGCGGCCGGATTATGCTGGTGAATGTAGGAGTTGCCATGACGCGGTTTTTTTTGGCCATGCTGCCGGTGTTGGCCGGGTTCGTTTGGGCGGGAGAGTTTTGGACGGAGAAAAAGCCGGCGGATTGGACGGCGGAAGAGAAGACGCGATTGTTGACGCTCTCGCCGTGGGCTAAGACGGTGTCGGTAGGATTGAATCAGTCCCGGGAGATGGATCAACGGCGACGGAGCGGAATGATTTACGGGCCGCAGGGAGAGCGCGCGCCCAACGCGATCCCGAAAATGCAGGCGGTGGTGCGGTGGGAGACTGCGGAACCGGTGCGGGCCGCGGGGAAACCGCTGCCGGAAGAGGCAAAGGATCATTTGGTGATCAGCGTGAGCATGACGGGCGCGCTGTCGGCTCCGGAAGACCGGCCCGCGGCCGCGGACGAGGAACTCCTGCGGGCAACTTCCCTACAGAGCAAGGGGCGAATGGCGGTGAACCCGATCCTTTCGCTGCGCGACGATCACGCGGGCGTCATCTATTTCCTGTTCCCGGCCAAAGATGCGGTACGGGCCGGAGACAAGGAATGGGAGTTTGAAACGACGTTGGGCATGCTGCGATTGAAGGCGAAGTTTACCGCGCGGGAGATGGTTCTGCTGGGCAGGCCAGCGCTGTAGCATCGCGGTATATGATGTTGGGCGTGATGACGCGTCCCTTCTTTCTTGCGCTCCTTGTGAGCGGACTATGTTTTGGCGAAGACTACTTCCCTCCCCCGGACGCCAAGGGCGGCTGGCGTACGATTACGGACGCTGGGAAGATCAAAAAAGCCACGGGACTGGACGTTGCCAAACTGGACGAGGCCTTCCGGTACGTCGAGCAGACGAGCCAACACGGCGGCCTGCTGGTGGTGCGGCATGGACAACTGGTGTACGAGAAATATTTCGGACGCGGCCACCGGGAAGCGCTACCGGAACTGGCCTCCTGCGGCAAGGCCTTCACCAGCGTCGCGACCTTCATGATGATGCAGGACAAACCGGAATTGTTCCCGAACGGCTTGGACGAAAAGGTGTTCACTCCTAAGTTCATGCCGAAAGAAATTTTCCCGCTGGACGATCCGCGGAAGGCGGAAATTTCCCTGGGGCAGGCACTTTCAATGGCCGCCGGCATCAAGGGAATGAATCCGGTGTATGTAAAGGGCGAGAAGAAGACTTGGGAGAACCCCACGATTGACAACGGGCCGTGGTCTACGACGGATGATTTTGCGCTGAAACAGCCGCTATGGTGTGCGCCAGGCGAGTGCTACTCGTATTCGACAGCCTCCAGTCATATCCCGGCAATCGTTGTGCGCCGGAAGATGGGCATGGAGATGGAGGATTACATGCGGAAACGGTTGACTGGCCCACTGGGCTTCGGCACCTGGGGCTACGCCATGTACCGGCCCAAGCTGAAAGGCGGCATTGACGCCAACGGACGTATGTTCCATACGCCAGGAGGCGGGAGCATCGCAGTGCGGTCCACGGATGTGTTGCGTTTTGGATACCTGATGCTCCACGAAGGCCGTTGGGGCAAGCAACAAATTTTCCCGGCGGAGTACGCCCGGATGAGCGGACGCAGCGTGAAGTACAACCCGCATTACACGCACTCCTTCAACTTCAACGTAAACGATGACGGACACCTGGATGGTGTCCCTAAAGATGCGTTTTGGAAAGGCGGTTCCGGCGGATACGCAATCTACGTGGTACCTTCGCTCGATCTGGTGATTTACAAAATGGGCGGTACGGAAGGGCAGTACGATCCGGCACTGACCCGCCTACCAGTGAAATACACCTATGACGGTTCCCGGAAAGACTGGAAACCGTCGCCGGTGGGCGATTCGACTGGCAAGACGCTACAGATGGTGATAGCCGCGATCAGCAAGTAGCGCTATTTGGTTCCGAACAGTTCCTTCAGACCGATATTGGAGGAGTCTCCAGAGGTTACCGAACCATCGAGTGAGTTGATGTCCATCTGCGAAAGATCGATCTTGGTGGCGAAGGCCTTCCGGTGGATCTCCTTGCACAACATGCGGGCGGTGTCCTTCACGTCTGGCAGGATGGTGGTACTTGCCTGTGCGAGAACGGCGCCGTCCTTGCCGCGCAATTGCGCGTAGAGACGGCGGCCGGTGGTAGACACCGAAAGAGAAAACCCACGCCCGCGATGGAATCGCGGGGACTTCTCCAACCACGAGACGGCTTCATTGGCTCCGTGCGAGTTGTCGCTAGAGAGCGTGACTGGGATAGACAGGTCCAGGAGGCGAATCAATCCCGCGTTGCGCTCCATGGCATTACGCCAGGCGACGGAGGCGCGATCCAACTGGCCGCTACGTTCCAGCGCATGCGCCGCCAATGCCTCCATACGGGCACGCAGCAGCACCTCTTCCTGCGGAAGTTTCTCCTTGGCGGCGGTGAGCGCGGTCAAGCCATGTATCCAATCTCCGGACATGACGAGCGATTCGCCCAGCGCAGCCTGGAGATAAGGCCGCTCTCTGTCCGCGAGCTTCGTTCCCGAACGGGCAATGAGCTTTTCGAGTTCTGTGCGGACGATGCCGCCGCCCACGGCGCCATACAAGCCAGGCCGCATCCACTCAGTGATCGGAGAATCCGGAGCGTAAGGACGGAGAATCCAAGGCAAGCGATTCTCAGGAACCAACAAGGCGTTCAGGCGAGAGTTTGCGGTCCAGAGTTCCCGCTCCACCTTGGCGCGCTCCCACGCCGACGGCAGCCACTCCAGCCATGGCTCCCACACCATTTGTTCTTTTAGCGTTTCCCGCTGCATGCGGAGAGTTTCCCGCCACAGATAAAGAAGACCGATTTCTGCCTGATCCATGGTCCCGGATGTGGTTCCGCGCCGATCGGGCTTGCTTCGAATGCGGCGAACGATCTGCAGCGCGGCGTCGGGGTAGCCGGCCGCGAGAAGAACAATAGCGGTGGCCTGTTGTCCATCATTCCAACGCTGCTGTTCCAGGGTGGGGTCCGAGCGACGGTCCCAGGCGTGCATGCTGCTGACGGCGGAGATCGCTTCGGCGAGACGGCCTTCGGCGGTGTACAGAATGGAGAGCGACGTCCACGGATTGGCATAGCTGGACGGATGGAAATACTTGGTGGCGAGAAGAGTATCGCTTTCGGCAACATCGAACTGGAGCAACACGTTGGCGACCTCAGCCCGGTTACGGACCAGCGTGGCGATGTTGACGGCGTCCCGTTCCGTCAATTCGTTTTTGAGCGTGGTAAACCAACGGAACGCCTCTTCGTAATTCCCCAGCGACATCTCAATAGAGCCCAGCGTATTCAAGGCCCCGCGTCGGGTATCGGGGTCCTTCGACTTCAGATATTTCTGCATGAGTTGGCGCGCTTCCTGGTGCCGGCCCAACTTCATCAACGACCAACCGCTTCGTTCGCCCATGTCCACTCCGAATAGGCGGCCGTATTCGGCGACAAGTTGAATCTGTTCCTCATGTTTCTCAGCCAACCCGGCCACAAGAAGCATTTCGAAGAGGATGTGGGCATGCAGATCGTTGGTCTGTTCATTCGTGGACGAACTCTGTTCGACCAGCGTTCGCGCGCGGCCGAGATAGTAGCGAGCCAAGGGCAGATTCCCTTCGCCGCGCTGCATGGCCACACCCATCAGATAGTTGCCCAGCGCCGAGTTCTTGTTTTGCCGCAGAATCGTCTCGCCCATTTCGCGGATGCGAATAAACCGGCCGTTATCGATCCAGTTCCGCACTGTGGCGAGATCCGGCGGCGATTGCTGCGCCTGTTGAGCGCAGAGCGTGAAGGCCAGTAGCAAACAAAGTGCGAGGCGGCGCAGCATTACCAGTTCTGTCCGTTTCCCTGCGGCTGCGGCGGCAGCGGAGGAGGAGTCTGCGGAGCGGGAGCGACTTGCGCCATGGTTGACCGCGTCAAGGTTTCCAGCGGTCCTTTGAGACACTCCTGCACCACGCTGCGCGTGTCTCCAGCACCGGGCGCGACGACTAGACGATGGCTGAACACAAACGGCGCGAGGTATTCAATATCCTGCGACGAGACAAAGTCCCGCCCGTTGAGCAGTGCAACGGCCTGAAGGGCAGGAATCATCAATACCAGACTGCGGGTACTCAACCCCTGAAGAACCTTCTTGTGGGCACGCAAATTCCGGGCGGCGTCCACGAGACAGGTGTGGATACGCTCGTCGACGTGAACATGCTCTTCCATCGCCTCCCGCGCGTTCACCACTTCGTCTCTCGAGACTAACCGTTCGGCGGGGGCGGAACGGCGAACCTTCCGTGTAGCGAGAACATCGATCTCCGCCTCACGCGCAATATAGTCCATGTTGATTTTGAACAGGAAACGATCCAGCTGGGCCACCGGAAGCGGATAGGTGCCTGCGAGATCGCGCGGGTTCTGGGTGGCAATGACGAAAAAGAAGGCGTCGAGCGGGTAGGTGTGATTGTCGACCGTTACCTGTTTTTCGGCCATGGCTTCGAGCATGGCGGATTGCACTTTCGGAGAGGTGCGGTTGATTTCATCGGCCAAAAGGACGTGGGCAAAGATGGGTCCGGGCCGAAACTCGAAGCGGCTGGTAGACACGTCAAAAATGGATACGCCGCTAACGTCAGACGGGAGCAAGTCCGGTGTGAACTGTACCCGGCGGAAGGGAGCGATGTGCTGGCCTTCAGCGTCAGTGACCGATTCGCCGAGCGCCTTAGCTAGAGTGGTTTTTCCGGAACCGGGATAGTCCTCCAGCAACACATGACCGTCGGCGAACAGGGCAGTGATGATGAGGTCAATGACCTCATCGCGGCCTTTGACAGCGGCGCGGAGGCGGCGGCGAAGGATTTGCGCCGTTTCATAGGGCGCGGCCAAAGGATGCACGGGTTGCGCCTGGGTCTCCGCCGCTATTGGCGATTGGGGATACGATGCCATTCCATTCCTTTCGTTTGGGTCAGCTCACTTTCCACCACGAGAGCGGATGGAGCGCGCCAGCGATCCGGCGCCAGAGAGGGACGCCGGCAGCGGCTTTGCGCGATACGGCACGGGTCAACTCCAGGTAGTCCTGGCGGCTGCGCAAGGCCTGCCCCGCGCCCAGAGAATGACGCATATGGAGCCGGGTCAACTCCTGCAGCTCGGGCGCGCGGCTGGCGAGCGCGTTAGCAAAGTGTTCGCGGGAGGCGCCGAAACCGCGCTGGCAGCCGAGGTCGGCCAAGCTGTCCAGCGCAGAGCGATAGGCGGAAACCGGGAGCCGCGCTTCCGGACAGAAGCGCGGCTCCAGACGCCGCCAGAATTTCATGAGATACATCGCCAGCAGAGCCGCGGCCAGCACGGGGAGGGCCATGCGGCCCAAGGCCTGCAATCCTTCCAGAAATGCCTTGCGAACATCGCCGTCGCCGGGCGGCGGGTTCTCTTCCTTAGGCGAACCGGGGGTCTGCCGTGCCATTTCGCCTAACATGCGCTGGAGCTCGGGATCCGCCTTCTCCTGCGGGGGCGGAGTGGCGACCTTTTCAGGGGTGATGTCCAGGACAACCCATCCCAGTCCTTTCACATAAATTTCCGGCCAGGCATGCGCATCGCCGTTGCGAATCAGCACCGCGGAACCGCTTCCGCGCTGGCGGGCGTCCACCGCGTAACCGACGCTGACGCGCGCCGGGAGGCCCAGCGTCCGGAACAGATACGCAGCCGAATGGGCCAAATGAACGCAGTACCCGCGGCGGTCGCCAAAAAGAAACCCGGCGACGGGGTCCGACTCATCATTCGGACGCGCGACGCCAAGGTCGTACGTTGTGTTCTTGTCAAGCCAGAATTTGACGGCCAGCGCCTGGGCGAGAGGCATATTGCGCAAATGCGGCGGCAGAAGCAGCCTCGCGTCCTCCGCAATCTTGCGATACCTCGGATCATCGGGTACCTGCGTGTAGTGCTGCCAAACCTCAGGCGGCCATTTTTCGCTGCCGGGGGTCCGATGGAGAAGGTCCGCGAAATCCGTGTCCAGAACGATGGATTCCGTTTTATAAGCGCGTTCAAAACGCTTGGGATCCGGGTTGGAAGCCGGCTCGAATCGGGCGGCGTCGATCAGCGCAAACGGACGGGAGTGCGGCGTCATGAGGGCGACGGTGGTCCGCATGCGGTGCGCGAGGCGTTTGCCGTTGGGTTGCCGCTCGATATCGGCTCTGTCCCGGAGGGGGACCTCAATGGGTTCGGCCGGAAATGGCACACCGATGTCAGTATCGAGTTTTTGGCTATTGTCCCGAATGAGCCGTTTGCCGTTCCAGGTACTTAGGGCATCCTGGCGAAAGTAGAACGTTCCGTAGGGCGGATTGTAGTCGTCGTGCAGGTTTACGACCGCGACGGGGAAACTCTTGCCGCCCGAACCATTGGATGGATCCGGGTCCTGGTTACGCTGGCCGTTTTGCTGCTCCTTATCCTGTTTCTTCTCGCCCCCCTTGCCGCCGCCTCCGCCGCCGCCCTTGTCGTCCTGCGACGCTTTCTTGTCGTCGTTGCCGCCAGAGGCCGCCCAGGCGTTCAATTGGCGAATCTTGCCGTCGGGCAGGAAAAGAACCAGGGCGACAATCATCGCCATGAGCAATAACGGATCCAGGAGCGTTTGCTTGGCAGAACGGCGGCTGAGTAGCCAAACAATCAGGAGCAGGCCGAGTACCGCGCCAGTAAACAAAAAGAAGGGCAGGGGGTCGAAGTTCCGCTCCAACAACCAATCCGTGACGAAATAAGGGCGATGTAACGATCCTTCGCGATGAGCAGCGAATACACTCGCGAAGATGCCAACCAGAAGCGCTGCCTCTAGTGAAAGAAATGTGGAAAAACGGGTGGCAGACAGCAGCAACGGAGTGAGCAGCGACAATGGGAGGGCCAACCAGAGGGCGAACTCCGTTACCGTATAGACACCGGCGCTGCCCAGGATGCGGGCCACGCTCTCGCTGGCGCGGAGAAAGAGGCCGAAGAGGCTGACACCACCCAGAGATAGCGCGGCCATCAACCACAGGCGCGGCAAACGGATCGGCAGGTTGGACAAGCGCTCGGCCAGATAGAAAGCGGCCAGTACACCCGCCAACACGGCCAACAGACCCGCGCTGGAGGTATAGTTAACGGCCGCGAGGCCGCCGGCGGCCATCCAAACGAGAATGCCGGGCAATTTCCACCAGATCGATCGGTTGTTCCCCACGCCGGTTATCCTCTGTCTCCCAGCATATCGCTCACGCTTCGCCCCGAGTTCCGCTCCACAATGATGAGTTCGTTGGCCAACCCGCGCACCGCGAC
>DASTML010000043.1:0-16806 GCA_035714175.1 Bryobacteraceae bacterium
GTCGTCGCCTGCTGTTCGCCCGGCTTTAACAGTCGTTCCGGGCCCGGTTGCGTTACCGCCACCGAACCTTCCACCACGCCGACCAAAGAGCCCGCCGTACCCGCCGAAACAGTGAAGATTGTGCCCTTGACTGCCGCTTCGGAATCGCGTGTGACGACTTTCAAATACCCGCGCCGCTGCTTGGCTGCGTGAACAATAATGTCGCCTCGTTCCAACTGAATCGTCGCGCCGCTCCACGCCGCCCGCACCGCTAGTTCCGTGCGTTCGTTTACTTCTACTTCGGACCCGTCGGCTAGCCGGATACGTGCTCGCGCTCCCGCCGCCGTCCGGATCGTCTCGCCGTCTCCCAGCGTCGCTCCCTGCACCAAGGGAGCGGCCTGCAGGGTGTACAGCGTTCCCGTTGTAGCTTCCACCGTGGCGCGCGGCCCTGCCGGGGCCAGGATGCGATCCAGGCTGTGTCTCCCCAAAAATAGGCCCACTGCGGCAACGCCCGCCGCAATGGCCCACCGGGGAACCGCCGCCCGGCGACTTCTCGTTTGCGCCGCGGGCATCGCAACCACGTGGTCCGCGTTGTCTTTATTAAAGGCTCGCCGGCAGCCGGGGCACCGGGCCAGGTGATCCTCCAATAGCAAACGGGGCGCCTCCTCCAGCCGCCCCATCCGGTATTTGTCAAATTGATCCCGGAATTGCAAACACAGCGGGCTGGCCGATACGTGGTTCCAGACACGCTCCTTGGCTGCTGCCAGCGCCGCCGGATCGGGCTCCTCCTGAGCCATGCCCTGCAAAAGTTGATCGAGTTCCTGTTCATTCATGGCGATAGGCTCCTTTTCTAGCGGTTCAAATACGCAAGCAGGTCTTGGCGAATCCGGTGCAGACGGCTGGCCACCGTGCCTCGTTCAATGCCAAATAGCTCGGCCAGTTCGTCGTACGAAAAGCCGTCGAGATTACGCAGGGTGAACAATTGGGCATCTTCCGGGTCCAGTTTCCCCAGCGCCCTCCGTATCGACTCTTTCAGCAAAGCGTCCTTGGCCGGTGATGTCCGCTCCGGGGTCAAATCCAGCGGCGTCTCCCGCTGCGAATGTTTCTTGCGAAGAATATCGATGGCGGCATTCGTCGCCGCGCGCCGCAGGTAGTGTTCGGAAGAGTGGGTCAGTTCCAGCGAGGTAAGGTTGGCCAGCCGCAGGAATACCGTCTGCATGGCATCCTCGGCGTCGGCTTCATTCCCGGTCACCCGCAGCGCCGTGCGGAACACGGCTGTCGCATGCAGTTCGTAGAGTTCTTGAAAGGTAGGCGGAAGCGGCAATGCGTTGGGTCCCGCTGTTAATGCTAGCCCGATAGATCCCATGTTCGTCGTCTCAAACGGTAAAACGGAGCGGCGGCTCGTTTTCTTCCAAAAAAAATCCGGATAAGTGTCTCAGGCGCTTTACTTTCTTCGCTACCGGAGGAGAAGCCGAAAACTTCACCAACTTCATTCGCAAGGAGAAAACAATGGCAAACGCGGCTGTCGCGGCCCCCTTCATCATAGAAGGGGCCATACCCGGAAACGTGGGACTTGTCCCCGCTACCATCACGCGTTCAATCCCGATCAATGCAAGCACCGAAGAGTACCGGGCACGCTTACGAAGCGGCGGTACCCTCAGATTGAAAGACACGACCTTTGAAATCGGCGAACTGCCCGAATTCGGCGCCAATCGCTATGCCTTCATGGCGCTCGACGTTCTGGAAATGGACAACGCGACCATTGTCACCAACGGCAACACGCTGGCCCTGGTGGTCAATGTGATTAAGAGCAACAACAGCCGCATTATCGCGTTTCGTCCCGAAGAGAAGAAGGCTGTCTCTGGAGCAAACGGTGGGCCTGGCCTTCCCGGTCGACCCGGCACGCCGGGTGACGGCGGTGGTTTGGTAAGTATCCACGTCATCGATCGCATCGAGGGCACGCTCAACGTCGAACTCCATGGGCAGGACGGCGGCGATGGCGGACGCGGCGGCGCCGGAGCGCCAGGCGCGCGGGGCGTCAAAGGACACAAGGCGTCCTCTACGATCTTCGGTTGCAGTCACGGCGGCGGCAAGGGTGGGACGGGCCTTGCCGGGCAGGGGGGCGGACCCGGTGGCCAGGGCGGTAATGGCGGCCAGGGCGGCTATTTAGTGCTGTACAACGTAGGGCCCACGCCGCTTACCGCCCCGGCATTTAATTTTGCGGCCGACCCCGGCCGTCCGGGTTCCGGTGGCCGCGGCGGTCCGGGCGGTGCGGGGGGAGAAGGGGGCGAGGGCGGCGATGGGGAAGGCTTCTGCAATGGGGGGCCTCCCGGTGATCGGGGCCCGGATGGCCCGAACGGATTCGCCGGCCCCAACGGGTTTACGGCGGCCAGCGGCAGTCTCGACGCCAAAAACCTGGATCTGGAAGTCGTGATCCGAGTCACCGTGGGGGAACGGCCTCTTCTCCAAACCTAGCCTAACGGAGAAGGGCCCCCGCTTTGACCGGGAGGCAGTAGGAGTTTGACAGATCGGACAATCCATCGGAGAAACTCCAGAACGTGAGCCGCAAAGCACACCAAAGGGAGAACTCCGATGGACGAGCTGGAGAGTTGAGCGCGAGAAGCGGATCGAAGAAGCGCATTGGATGCCGGATCATGTGCACATGAGGATTGCGATACCGCCGATGTATGTGGTGTCGCAGGTGGCGGGATACATGGAGGGCAAGAGTCCCATTTACTGGGCCAGAGTCTGTGGCGAGCGGAAGCGAAACTTGGTGGCCCAGAATTCTGGGATCGCGCCTTTCGTGGCAACCGTAGACCGTGATGAATCCGTCATTCGAGCCTATACTCGAAGGGCCGCCGTGCAGGCGGCCCAACCATCGATACCGCGCTGCTATCCCGCTAGCCGCTTTTCAAACAACACGGCCCCCGTCATGTCCCGCAGCCGGACCGTCATCTCTCCAGCAGCGCTGATCTCGACATCGCCAAAAAACTGCAACCCTGCCGCTGGCCCAATCCCGCCCTGTCCCGGCGGCGGATGCTTCTGGAATACCACCTGCGGCCCAAATGTATTGTCCAGCGTCCCCGGTCCAAAGGACCCCGCGTGCAGCGGGCCGCTGATGAATTCCCAGAACGGCGAAAACTCCGTAAACATTGCCTTCGACGGGTCGTAGTAATGCGCCGCCGTGTAATGTACGTCCGCCGTCAACCACACCGTGTTCTTCACATCCCGGATACCCTTCAGCAGCCGCGCCATCTCCAATTCGCGCCCTAAGGGAGGCCCGCCCCCGTTTGCAGTCGCCTCAAACATCGACCGCCCGGCTTCGTCTTTTCCGTCCGCCACCAGCAACCCAATCGGCATGTCCGAAGCGATTACTTTCCACTTCGCCCGGCTGGCTCGCAACCCGTCCATCAACCAACCCATTTGCGGCGCGCCCAGAAAGTCCGTATCGCTGCCTTCCCGCTCCTGCCGGTTATACGAGTTGGGTCCCCGGTAAGACCGCATGTCGATCACAAATACATCCAGCAGCGGCCCATACGGAATATGCCGGTACACCCGCTCGGTCTCCACCGTGTTGTAGCGGATCGGCGCATACTCCAGAAACGCCCGCTTGCCGCGCGCCGCTAGCAGCGCCACGCTCTTCTCCGTAAACTTCGGGTCGTTGGCCAAAGACTTGGACGCGCTCCAATTGTTCAATACCTCATGGTCGTCCCACTGCCAAATCTGCGGCACCTCAGCCTGAAACCGGCGCAAATTCTCATCCAAAAGGTTGTACTTGTACGCCCCGCGAAACTCCGCCAGCGTCTCCGCCGCCTTGGACTTTTCGTCCGTCACAATATTCTTCCAAATCGTGCCGTCAGGCAGTTTCATCTCTGCCGGCACGGGACCATCGGCATAGATAGTGTCCCCGGAATGGAGGAAGAAGTCCGGCTGCAACGAGCGCATCGTTTCGTAAATCTTCATCCCGCCAAAAGAAGGGTTGATTCCCCAGCCCTGCCCCACCGTATCGCCCGACCAAAAGAAGCGGACCGGCCGGGTTCCCACTGGAGCCGGACGGAAGCTCCCCCGCGCCGGGGCGGAATCCGTGCCGCGCAGCCCCAAGTCGCGGAAAATGACTTCGTATTCAATATCGGAGCCCGGCGACCAGCCGCTAATATCCATGCGGCCCGTAAAATCAGTAACTTCCAAACAATGCGGCCCCATGACCTCGGTCCAGGAAGCGCCAGGCCGCCGTTCGCGCCACCGGACAATCATCCGGCTGGGCCCGTCGGCCCGGCTCCAGATCAGCGCGCGCGTCGCCGTCACGTCCCCCGCCGTCACCCCCTGCGCCGCCGCTGGCCGCCGGCCGCTCAACACCGCCGGGGCTGCTTGTAGTAGCCGTCTCCGCGTCCAGTTCATACCGGTCTTTATCCTCTCCGCCGCAATTCCACGACGCCTAGCTTGTATCCCGCTGCTCCATACGGACTCTCCGTCGAAGAAATCTCCAACCGTCCATACGCCCACACCGAGTAAATCAATTCCACCTTCGCGGGCCGCCCCGTCGACATCGTCGCGTACACAATCTGGTTACCCGGCGGCGGCGGCGTGTGAATGCAGGCGCCAGCCGTCGGAACCAGCAAAAATTCGTTTACTTCCTGGAAGCCATCGTCCAACGGCACCATGTAGCCCGCGATCCGTACATTCGTACCCGCAATCAGTTCCAACAGCGGCGAACCCTGCCCTGTGCGCGTATCCAGACCCCGCAGGACGTTCCATTCCACAGCCGCAAAGCCGTCTTTTTTCTCGCCCTCATCGGCGGCAACGGGCGCCGCGTCTGTCTTCGGCCGCGCGACATGAACCTTGCGCGGTTCGTCCTTGGTTTCCACGGGCACTAGTCGCGGTCCGCAGGAACCCAGAAGGAACCCGAGCGAACCCAGCAAATCTCGCCGTTTCATACTCTACTCCAGCTTACCGAACAGAATCCTCTCCTTGCGGCTCGGCGAGCTATCTCCTTGCGTTACAGTCAGGTAAATCGATCCTCGGTAGGCATGCAGCGACAGATACTGAAACGATTGATTGGTCGCAAACCGGTAACGCCGCTCCCAATGTATGCCGTCCGTCGAGGTCTCGATATTGAATACCGAACGCGAGACGCCGTCCACCTTCGTGGCTTCCTGCCAGCCTAGATAGTACGTTCCGTACAAATACTCGAAATTCGGCTTGGAGTTCGTGCCGTTCTTCACCCACTCCTCCCGATATCCCGGCGGGGACCACGTCTTGCCGTCTTTGCTCGTCGAAAACATGTAATTTCCCGTGCCGCCGTCCTGCCGGCATATCGCCAGCCACGACCCGTCCGGCAACCGGTTTACCGCCGCTTCGGTCAGTTTTTCCGGACCTTTCGAATTGAAATGGCCCACGACCGTAAACGTGTCCTTCGCCTCGTTGAGCCGGCCCCAGCCGTTCTGACCGGCGGCGAAGTTGTTCAACACCGCATAGGTGTTCCCATCGAACTGCTTGAACCCGTCAATGAGGTACAGTCCATAGTCCTTCGGCTCCCGGGGGAAACCCTGTGCTACCGCATCTTCATAATAACGTTGGGGTTGCATGTCGAAGGTCCCCGCGGCCGTCGTGATCTTCGCCCGGTGTATGGAAGGTTCGAACGCCATGCGTTCGATATCGAAATCCAAATAGTAGACCTGCGACTGCCGTTTCTTGGGTTGTTCGCTTGCCAGGAATACCCGGAGCGTGCGGTCATCCTTCCGCAGGATGCGAGGCACGAAGATTGCTCCAGGCGCAAGTGTCTCATTGGAAAAGGCTTGCCCTCCCTTGGCCACGGGGATCCGCTTCTCCACCTCCATCGTTTTCAGGTTCACTACCGACAGCGTGACGTAGACAAAGTCCCATTCCGGGCTCTCTCCCGGCTGTATGTCGTTTGCCATCGCAACGATATACGCCCGGTCGCCCACCGTTACGAACTCGGCATCATGCGCTCCTTTCACCTCCGGCCCAGTCACCGTCACCAGCTTTTCCATCACCCGGTTCGCCGCCTTCACCGGGTCCCAGTCCAGCCTGTTCACGAGTTGCCGCAGCCGTACCCGGTGCGTAACGTCTTTCCCTGCAATCACATCCCGCTCCTGAAACGACGCCATCAGGATCTCTCCCGCCCCCTGCCGGTCCCGGTCGTAGACGATCCGGATAGTCCCGTCCTTAGCTTCCACGCCATCGGGGTAGGACACGCCGGCTCGCTCGTCCAGAAGCAATCCCTCGTTCCAGGTGCGGCCGTCGTCGATCGAAATCCGTGCCGTTAAGTGGCTGCGGCCAAAGAACTTATAGTGATTTACCAACAGCAGGCTGCCCGATTTTAGCCGCCGGATGAAGAACCGCGACCCCGGATTGGGAATCGAGCCCGCCTTCGGCTCGCTCCACGTCTGCCCCCGGTCAGAGGAAGTGCTCTCCCACAACACGCCCGCCCCGGTCCGGATCAGCATCCATAAACTGCGGTCCTTGCGCTCAACTATCATATTTTCCAACGCCCAGTGGGGAGCCGGCAGCGCGCCGCGCAGTGTCCAGGAACGGCCGCGGTCGCGGGAAATGGCCACGCCCTGGAGCTGTTTGGGCCCGGCAAACCAATCATGGACGGGTTCGGCGGCGTGGGTGACAGGAAGAATCCACTCGCCGGAATTGAGGACGGTGGGCTTGTTCATGCGGAAGCTGAAGGGCGCAGAGTCGAAACCGATGCGAAATTCGGCGCCAAAATGCACCGTTTTTGCGTCCGGTTTGGTGCAAATTCGTGCATAAACACCGTGTTTTGCACTCACTTTGTCGCCTCTGTTGAAGATGTACCAGAGCCTGCCGCCGGGATCGATCCACAATGTGGGGTCAAATGTCCGCCCTTCCCCCTGGGGCTGGGCCATGGCGACCGGCGGCGTGAACGTCTTGCCGTTATCGTCGCTATAGGACAGAAGTACTGTGTTTTCCGGAGACGGTTCTTTGGGGCCGCCCGAAAACCACGAGACGAAAATCCGGCCCCTGGCGGTGCGTTCCAGCCCCGGTATCCCCTGCCACGTACGCACCAGATCGGCGGAGAAGGCCGACGCCGCCAACAGCAATCCCAGCAAAAGCTTCATATCGCCCCTCAGCGTATCAGCCCTCAGCGTATCAGGAAGAGGGGCGGCGTGAGTCAAACCGACCCAATGCCCGCCAGCGCCAGGCCGCCGAAACAACAACTTAGCCGTGGCCCGGCGCATGCTCTTAGTAAGTCGCCGCTCCGTAGTCCGTTCTAAGTCCCCGAGTCAATCTTATGCCTACACGTCTCCTATGTGGAGCGGCGGTATACCTATTTGCGCTTACCTATCGTTGTCTAAGTCACGGCTTCGATACCGACGATATGATGAACCTATTCGGCGCCTGGCACCGGCTGCCGGACCAGGTGCGGCCGGTGGGCGCTCTCTTCTACCGGGTTGTATTTGAGATAGCCGGATTTCGCCCACTGGCGTTCCATCTGGCCGACTTCGCCCTGATTGTTCTCAACCTTTATTTGCTGACGCGCCTGCTGCAACGCCTGGGCCGCAATCCTTCCATTACGGCGGCTGCCGTCTGTTTCGGCTGCTTTCAGGGCACGATGTGGATGATCTATGCAAGCACGGGGATGGTATACGACGTTCTGTGCGCCACATTCTTTTATGCCGCTATTCTCGTGGCCCTGGAGCGGCCCTCGTGGTGGCCGGTGATTGGCGCGCTGCATCTATTGGCGCTCGGTTCCAAGGAACTGGGGGCCGGACTGCCCGCGGTGCTGCTGGCCATTCACTTTCTCCACCGCCCTCTGCGATGGACGGCAATCGGGGTCACCACGCTCTGTTCGCTGGGGTTCGCCGCGCAGCGGTTTCTGATTCCCGGACCTTTGACTGGCCATCCCGCGTATACGCCGGTCCTTACGATGGACCGTTTACTCGAAAACATCACGGTCTACACCAACATGCTGTTTTCTTTCCAGATCCCCTTTCACGCCTGGAGCGCCGCGGTCTTTTGGCTGTCCCTGTTCGCCTTGGCGGCCGTTTTCCGGTGCCGCCGCATGCTGCTGGGACTGTTGTTTTTCTGGTTCGCGCTTGGCCCCATGCTGACGGCGACGCCGCGCCATGCGGGCTACGTTTTCTATGTCCCTTTCGCAGGGCTCGCGCTCGCCGTAGGCGCGTTGGCGATCCGATTGCGCGCCCTGGCGCCCCCGGTACGTTTTGTCCGCCCCGCCATGGCCGCCGCGTTCCTCCTCCTGGTGGTGTTCGTCCACTTGAAGCAGCGCAAAGCGGCTTTTGCACGCGGTGAGCACCCGGCCGGCATGCCGGTGATCCGGGAACTCGCCATGGTCCGGCTGCCGCTTGCGCAGGGACAGCGCGTGCTGCTTCTCAATAGCCCTGGGATCGGCTACAGCTACCTAGGGACGTTTACGCTCTCGCTGACGCACAGGGTCCGTGACCTAACTGTGGACGAGCGACCCGCCGGCTCGCCGCAGGATGGCTACGACCACGTGCTGTACTTTCCCGCGCCGCGCTGACGTCTATTTCCAGCTTCCATCCAACATGAGAAAAGCATGGGCATACCGGCGGCCGAACTCCCGGAGGCCGGCGGAATCAAAATGGAGAATGTCTCCCTTGTGTCCCAGCCCTTGGGAGGACACGAAGGCGACGCGCGGCCCATTGACCGCTAACATCGCCAGTTGTTCGTTGATGATCCGGGCATAGGGGTAGTCGTTTTTGTCCCGGGTGTAGAGGAACTGGCCGAGTTCACCCACCACCACCGGGACATCTCCCAGTTCGGCGCGCAACGCTTTCATCACCTTGAGCCAGCGCTCCTGGTAACTGCGGGCCAGATCCAGCTTCAGCGAATCGGCCTCTCCCTGGTGCCAGAGGATACCGCGCAACTTTCCGTTTTTCATGGCCACCTTCGCCCGGCGGACCGCATCCGTGTATAGCTTGCCGCCAGGGATCCATTCGTCCAGCGCGCTGCCGCCCATAGCCGCCGGGATCAGCCCGATTTTGGCGGTGGGGGCGGCCTCCGCCAGGGCACGAGCGAAGCTGCGGCCAAGACCCGTTCCCAGGCGGTCCGGGCGGTCAAAGTGAATCGGCTCGACGGCGGGAACCCAGGTCTCCTCCTTGGTGAGCGTGAAGACGCGGGGGAATGGCGTCCTGTCCTGTTCTTCAATGACGCCGCGCCCAGCCATATTCGATTGGCCGATCAGAAGAAAAAGTTCCATATCCTGGGCAAAAGCCGAGAGGGAGAGGGCGAGGAAAAGGAGCCGGATCATGATCCCGTCATTCTATAGCGGCGGAATCCCGCTATCCTAGCGGAATGAGGCTCGGAATCGATTTCGGCACCACCCGAATCGTCGTTGCCGCGTCCGACCGCGGCAACTATCCCGTGGTCCAGTTCGAATCGGCCGATGGCGAGATCTGCGACTGGTTCCCGCCGCTGGTGGGCGTACGGGGCGGGGAACGGATCTACGGCTGGGAGGCTTGGCAGGCGCAGAATGATTCTGAGGCCACGGTGGTCCGCAGCCTCAAGAGGTTTCTTGCCGAGGCCGGACCACAGACTCTGGTGGAGATTGCCGGCGAGCGGGCGCCGCTTGCCGTTCTGTTGCGGGAACTGGCTGGGGCGCTGATGCGGGCGCTGAGAGAGAACCCCATGCTGCGATTGGAGCCGGACGAACCGGTGCAGGTGATGCTGGGCGTGCCGGCCGGGGCGAACTCGAATCAACGCTTTCTGACGGTAGAAGGGTTCCGGCAGGCCGGATTCGATGTGATCGGCTTATTGAATGAGCCCTCGGCGGCCTCTATCGAGTACGGGCACAGCCATCGGGAGAAGGCTTCGAAAAAAGACGCGATTCTGATTTACGATCTGGGCGGCGGAACATTCGATGCCTCCCTGGTGGAATTGGACGACCGCTCCCATGCTGTATTGGCCACGGAGGGCATTGCGACGTTGGGCGGGGACGATTTTGACGATCTGCTGGCGGAGATGGCGCTGGAGCAGGCCGGCGTGGACCCCGATTCGCTTTCCCAGGCGGCGTGGTTTCGACTGGAAGAAGAGGCGCGGCGCAAGAAAGAAGGGCTGCATCCCAACAGCCGCCGGCTGACGTTGGACCTGGAAGTGGTCCGCCCCGACCTGACGCGCCAGGACGTCCTGGTAGCCGATTTCTTTGCCCGCTGTGAACCCTTAGTAGCCGAAACCCTTCATGCAGTGCAGGACCTGACGGCGGCGACGGCGAGCCTGGAGGCGATCTACGTGACGGGCGGCGGCAGCGAGATGCCCCTGGTGAGCCGCCTGCTGCGGGAAGTCTACAAGACCAAGGTCCGGCGCTCTCCCTATACGCGCGCGGCCACCGCGATTGGTCTGGCGATTCACGCCGACCACAGTGCGGATTACGTGCTGCGGGACCACTTCACCCGCTACTTCGGCGTATGGCGCGAGGCCGACGGCGGGGCCACGATGCGCTTCGACCCGCTGTTTGCCAAAGGCTCCGCCCTGCCGCACGAAGGCGAACCGCCCATTGTCCAGAGTCGCGAATACTTTGCCGTTCACAACATTGGCCACTTCCGCTATCTGGAATGCAGCCGCCTGGACGAGGCCGGACAACCCGCCGGCGACATCACGCTTTGGGACGAGATTCATGTCCCGTTTGACCCCGCACTTTACGACGCTCCGCATGTGGATACGATTCCGGTTGTACGTACCGGACAGCACCAGTTGATTGCCGAACGGTATCGCTGCGGTACCGGCGGCGAATTGCTGGTGACAATCGCCAACGTGGAAGCGCGCTATGAGAAGACGTACCGCCTGGGCCGCTGGGGCGCGTTGGCCGACCCGATTGTACCCGGCAAAAAACGCAAGACCGCTGCCCGCCGAAAGACCCACTCCCCTACAACCTCATGCTGAAGCCCTCCTTGAACTGGCTCCTGATTTTTGTCCCGATTTCCGCCTGGATGCACTACACGCAGGCGGACGCCCACACACAAACCTTTCTATGCGCCTGTCTGGCCATTCTTCCCCTGGCCGGATGGCTGGGCAAGGGAACGGAGAATCTGGCGCACCACACGGGCGAAGCGGTGGGGGGATTGCTGAACGCCACGTTCGGCAATGCCGCCGAGTTGATTATCGCGATTGTGGCCATGCGGAACGGGCTCTACGACGTGGTAAAGGCGTCATTGACGGGTTCCATCATCGGCAATATCCTGCTGGTGGCCGGCCTTTCGATGCTCGCCGGAGGACTGAGATACAAGACGCAGACCTTCAATAAGATGGCGGCGCAGAACCAGGCCACCATGCTGCTGTTGGCGGCGGTTTCCCTTATTCTTCCGGCGGCCTACCACTACCTGGGCGGCCCGGCGGCGGCGGCCCACGAGGCCGGTTTGAGCATGGAAATTTCGGTGATTCTGCTGGTGGTCTATGTGCTGAGCCTGGTGTTTACGCTGGTGACTCACAAGCAGCTATTTGGCGGCGAGGGCGGGGAAGCGCACGGCGGAGAGTCGCAACCCTGGAGCGTGGGCAAGTCGATTGCCGTGCTGGCCGGGGCCACCGCGTTGATCGCCTGGATCAGCGAGATTCTGGTGGGTTCCGTGGAGCACGCGGCGCATAGCTTCGGTATGACCAGCGTGTTTGTCGGCGTGATCGTGGTTGCCATTATCGGCAATGCGGCCGAGCACTCCACCGCGATCCTGGTGGCGCGCAAGAATCGCATGGACCTTGCGCTGGGCATTGCTATCGGGTCCAGCATCCAGATCGCGCTGTTCGTGGCCCCGGTGCTGGTGCTGCTGAGCTATTTCATTGCGCCGACTCCGATGAACCTTGTATTCACACCGGCCGAGGTTCTGGCGGTGACGTTGAGCGTTCTGATCTGCGCCCAGGTAGCAAACGACGGCGAGTCCAACTGGATGGAAGGTGTCCAGATGCTCGCCGTCTATGCCATCTTAGGCGCCGTGTTCTATTTCCTGCCGGAAGTGGCGCACGTTAAAAACTGAACTTCAAGGCCAACTGTACGAAGCGCGGATCGAACGTGGAGCTGACGCGCCCAAAGGTCGCGTTGGCCAGCGAGACGTCCGGCGCGGCAAAGTTGGTCTGGTTGAACAGATTGTAGAACTCGCCGCGGAAGGTGAGCCGCGAGCCCTCCGTAACCCGGAAGCTCTTGGCCAGGACAAGGTTCGTCTGGCGCATGGGGAAGCCGTAGACCACGTTGCGGCCCAAAGTGCCGAACGGTGAGGTGACGGCTGGGATGGCGAGCGAAGCGCGGTTGAAGTAGGCCAGGTGTTGGTCGGCTCCCAGGTTGGACCGAATATCTCCGCCGATGTAGTTCGGCCGCAACGCGACGTTGCCGAGGAAGTCCGGCTGGCCGTCCGAGAGGATGCCGGCCGAATCGGGATAGCGCAGATTTAGGGGTTGGCCGCTGAGCAGACTGACGATGGCCGAGGCTTCCCAGCCGCCGAGCAGCGCATCGACCGCGCCGTGGACGTTCTTGCCGAAGCGGCGGCCGTGGCCGAAGGGCATCTGGTAGACGAACGACGTGGTGGAGTTGATGCGTTGATCGAAGCTGGATGCGCCTTTATCATTCATTGGATTGCGGATGTCCTGCGGGTTAGGGCTGCCGCCGTTGGGCGTATCGAGAACCTGGCCGACGTTGTCGATGGCCTTGGCCCAGGTGAAGGCGCTCAGCAGCGTGAAATCGCGGCCACGGTGTTCAAACTTCAACTGCAAGGAGTGATAGTTCGAAAAGCCGGTGGGCTGCACGGCGGTGATGTTATTGAAGCCCTGGTAGGGACGGCGGGCGAGTAGCGTTCCGAGCGTGGTGAGGCCACTGGCAAGTTCGCTGTCCGTGATCGGCCGCGCCTGATTCAAGTCGCCGAGAATCGGAAGCCGGGAGCCCTTATTGCCGACATAACCCATGTCGATCAACGTGTCCTTAAACAACGTACGCTGGATGGTGAAGTGCCAGTTCTGCACATAGCCCCAGGGCGCATCGCGATCCACATGTAGGATGACGTTGGAGGGCAGCGTGCCAGGATAGCCCTGTTCCCGCGTGCGGAAACAGTTGGACCAGTTGTCTCCAGTACAGATGTTGGAGAGATTGGCTGGGCTGTTGGTGGTGGAAAAGCGGGTGACGTAGGGCGCGTTGGTGTTGAGTAGTTCGGCTGACGCCATGCGGTTCCAGAAGTTCCAGCCAAGGCCGTAGCCGCCGCGCAGTACGGTTTTGCTGTCCAACTGATAGGCCGCGCCGAGGCGGGGCGCGAAGTTATTCCTGGGCTGACGCTGGAGGCTTCGGTCGTCCCCTGTCGCCTGGACGATGGAGTTGGCGGTGGGGTTGAAGTTGGACAGACGGTTATCGGCGTCGAAGACGGGCGTCATCAGGTCGTAGCGGAGGCCGAGGTTGAAGGTCAGCTTCCGGTTGACCTTCCAATCGTCCTGAACGAAGAAGAAGTTGCCCCGTTGGCGAACCTGCGCCTGGACCTGGGTGGCGAGTTGATAAGAACTGCGCGCGCCAGCGAAGAAGTCGGCCAAGTTGTACCAGGAGTTGCTAACGCCGGCGGGCACGCCGGAGGCGGGGCGGGAGTAGGCGCCGCCGAAGGCGTCGATACCGTAGAGAGGGTTGGTGTCGTCCACGCGGATGTAAAGCCCGAGCCATTCGTAGCCGGTCTTGATGCTGTGGGCGCCGGCGAGTTTGGAATAAGTACCGCGCAGGTTGACCGTCGTGGGGAACTGCGCCTGTGGATTGGTGGATTGCCGGCCATACCGGGGGAAGCCGACGATGTCCTGCGGCGTGATGCCGCCGCGAACTTTGTCGCCTTCGGGCAGCCCGGTGATGCCGAAGAGTTCGCGCATGGAGGGGCCGCCAACCGCGGCGGGCGTGCGGTCCATGCCAAGGCGGGAGACGGAGAAGCGGAAGTCAACGACTTCGCTGGCCGACTTGGTCCAGGTGACCCCCATCGTGCCCGCTTGATTGAAGGTGTCCAGATTACCGAGATTGTTGCCGCCGGCGGGCCCTGTGATGACAGCAGGCGCGAAGATGTTCTGACGGCGTTGTGCGTAGCGGAAGAAGCTTTGGAGGGTGGAGCGGAACGAGTGGTCCAGCTTCGCGGCGCCTTTGTCGTCGTCGAGCGCATTGCGGTCAAAGTTGCCGAAGTTGTTGGCGATGCCCAGATTGCCGACGGCAATGGCGGGAGCGGTGCGATTGGCCAGCGGCAGGTTGTCCATGACGTAGCGGGCGAGCCTGGTCATGGGTACGGGCTGGCCGGCGGGAATCACCGTGCCGGCGGCAACGGTCTGCCCGGTGGATGAGACATAGGTGACCGGTACGCGGATATCGACGGGGAGCACGCCGGCGCGCATCTGGGCATTGGGGACCGAGGTGAGCGAGAACGGCGAGCTGCGCCACCGGCTGCCTTCATAGTCGGCAAAGAAGAAGGTGCGGTTCTTTACGATGGGGCCGCCGAAGGTAAAGCCGAACTGGTTGCGGGTATTTTGCGGCTTCTGATTGTCAACAGGCTTGAAGAAGCCGGTGGCATTCAGCCTGTTGTTCTGCAGAAAGTTCCATACGGTACCGTGAAAACTATTCGTGCCGGAGCGGGATGCGACGTTCATGATGGCGCCACCGGTGCGGCCGAACTCGGCTGAGTAGGCGTTGACCATCATGCGGAACTCGGCGACGGAATCCGGCGACGGCTGTACGGCCTGGTTCGAGAAACCCTGATTGGTGGTGCCGTAGAAGTTGTTGTCCACGCCATCGAGGACGAAGTTGTTGAACACCGAGCGGAGGCCGTTCACGTTGTAGGCTCCTTCGCGGCGGAAGGCGACGGAGCCGGAGTTGGACGAGTTCGACTCGCGGACGCCGGGACTGAGGAGGGCGAAGCTGGAATAGGTGCGGCCAAGAACGGGGAAGGAGACGATCTGGTTGGCCTGGATGACTTGGCCCTTGGACGAGTTGTCGGTTTCCAAAAGCGGCGTGACGGCGACGACGTTGACTGTTTCGCTTACGGAACTCACGTGCAGCGTGAGGTCCACGCGCTGACGGGCATTGACGGTGAGGGCTACTTCTTCGGCGACCGCGGCGGCGAAGCCCTGGGCTTCCACACGAACCCGGTAACTGCCGATGCGGAGGGCAGGGAAGAGATAGCTGCCGTCTTCGTTGGTTCGAGCGGCGGCGGAAAGGCCGGTCTGTTTGTTTTCGGCTGTGACGGAAGCGCCGGCAATCGCGCCTCCCTTGGCATCCCGGATGGCTCCCAGTATGACGGCATTGTCAAACTGGGCTGAAAGGGACAGCGCCGTCAGTAAGAAAAGGCCCAATGCGAATCGCACGATAAATTACGCTCCTTGCACTCTGGCGAGAGTTTTCTAAGAGCGTAGCGGCGTGATTTGGCAACGGCGTCACAACCGTATGAATGTACGATGGCGAACGAGCTAAACCTTTGAACCGGTAATCAGGCGAGCCCCCCGGTTGAATGTGAGGTACTGAAACGCCCAGTCGATAAAGACCTGGATCCGGTTACGGAAGCCAACCAAATACATGATGTGGATGAAGAGCCAGAGCAGCCAGGCGACGACGCCGGAGAAGCGGAGTTTTCCGAAATCAGCGATCGCCTTTTTGCGGCCGATGGTGGCGAGATTGCCTTTGTTGACGTAACGGAAGGGCGGCAGTTCCTTGCGGAGCAGCAGAGCGCCAATAGCGTCGGCCACATAGCGGCCCTGTTGCATGGCAACGGGCGCCACGCCGGGCAGCGGCATATCCTGCAGGGCGGCCATGTCCCCGAGGACGAAGACTTCGGGGCGGTCCGGCAACTGGCAAGTTTGCGTGACGATGACGCGTCCGGCACGGTCGAGCGGCGCGCCGAGCATGGCTCCAAGCGGCGAGGCCTTCACGCCGGCGGCCCAGACGACGGTCTTCGATGCGATGTGTTCGCCCGTGCTGAGCGTAACTCCGCCGGGATCGATGGCCTTGACCGCCACGCCTGTGCGGGCGCGGACGCCGAGCGAGAGGAGGGACTGTTCCGCCGCCGCACTCAACTCTTCGGGAAAGGCATTCAGAATGCGCGATCCGGCCTCGAGCAGCAGGATACGCGCCTCCTCAGGCCTGAAGGAGCGGAAATCTTCTTTCAACGTGTCGTTGGCGATCTCGCCCAGCGTGCCCGCCAGTTCGACGCCGGTGGGGCCGCCGCCCACGATGAGGAAAGTCAGCAGACTGCGCCGCCGCTCGGCCTCGGGTTCGTTTTCGGCCTCCTCAAAGGCCGTGAGGACGCGGCGGCGAATTTCTGTGGCGTCTTCGATGGTTTTCAGGCCCGGGGCCAGGGCTTCCCATGCGTCATTGCCGAAATAGTGATGACGCGCGCCGGCGGCGACCACCAGATAGTCATAGGCCAGTTCGCCGTTTTGCAGAAGGACGCGATGACCCGGCAGGTCAAAGCCGGTGACCTCGCCCATCAGGGTGCGAACGTTTTTGTACGGCGCCATGACGGAACGCAGCGGCGCGCAGATGTCGGCCGGCGAAAGGCCGCCGGTAGCGACCTGATACAAAAGTGGTTGAAACACGTGAAAATTGCGGCGGTCCACCAGAGTAACGGCCACTCCCCGCTGCCTGGCCAGGCGCTTGGCCACGGCCAACCCCCCGAACCCGCCACCCACGACTACGACGTGTGCCATATATTTTTAGCGTACAACCTGATACGCGGCATCTATCCTGAAAGAGGACCATGCGCGTTGACTTCACCCCCGACGGCATCCACCTTCCAGCCATTGGCCTTTGGCTGGACCCGCGCGTTCCCGTGCCCGCCGCATGGCTTTCTCATGCGCACTCGGACCACGCGCGCGGGCTGCACG
>DASTML010000044.1:0-35338 GCA_035714175.1 Bryobacteraceae bacterium
GTCAGAGTCTGCGGTCCTACCGTTAGACGATCTCCCAGCAACAAGCGATCCATTTCAGTATAAATCACCACGTACCCATTCGCAAAATCACGCCAGACGAAAGCAAAAGCCCTTGATTCCAGTTTCTTCCGTCCATGGCGCCAGCGGGGGTACCGGCCCAGGACCTGGCATATTCAATACTGGCCAGGCGGAGAGCGACGGCGGGATTGACGCGAATATCGACGCCAGTTCCGGCTTGCAGCGCCATACCGTGGCGAATGTCCGACTTGGTATAAAGCTCGGGAGCGGGCATTTCCAGACCCTTCAGTTTTGCTTCCGCTTTCAGAAGCCGTTCCCGAACCGGATCGACTTCATAGCGGGTGAGTTTGTTGCCGCCCACCAACACCTGTGCAAACGGGCTGACACGCCGTTCCGACATCGGGGTCCAACGCGGACCAATGACATAGGTGAGAGAGTCACCACTGTTATTGGTATTCAGATCGCGCAACTGGCAACCGCCGAGTTGACCCACCAACTGCCAATGGGTGGAGAGACGGAAGGCCGCCTGGCCTCCGCCGCCGGCGCACTGGGTTCCTTCGTACTTGGCCCACATGGGAATCGCGGTGATCTCAAACGGGGCCGCTTTCGGGAACTCGCGCGGAGCTTCCGGTTCCATGACATAGGGCGCGCGGTAATGGCCTTCCAGAATTCCGCCACGGGAATCCCGGTACCACGGCACTTTGAACCGCAAGGCATTGGAGAAGCTGCGGCTGGGATTGAGCCAGCTACGCACCATCATGCGGGCAAACCTGTTCTCAAAACGGCGTTCAAAGGCTAGAACGACTTTCTCGTCCAGGAAATCCTCCGCCACCAGCCAACCCGTACCAATGATGGGAGTTACGACATGATCCACAAACCCCTGCTGCGGGCGGCGGCTTTGAATTTTGCCGATGCTGGCCTCACTGAAGGGTCCAATTTCGAACCAGGTGCTGTAGGCCCAGGCAACGCCCATGGCCTTCATGCGGCTGCGCCAATAGCGAGGATCCCGGCCAAAACGCGCCAAGCGCGCCTGCGGATCGTTTTGAATGTAGATAAAGCCGGAGACCGAACCCTGGATAGGGTGGCCAATATAGTTGACCAGGAAGGGGTCTCCATCCCCCCAACCGTGCAGATTTCCCACAGAGTCGGCGTACCCACGCCAAAATGGACCGCGCATGCCATTCCGCGTTCCAGGTTCTGTTCCCAAACGGAATGCGTGTTGAATTCCCGTGAACATGGCAGACTGCCGGTAGACGGCATTCCAGTCCACCGCATTTTCTCCGGTCTGGGTTTTCGACGGCTTTACAGGGTCCAGCGTGCGTTTTTCCACCGCGGAACTGCTGCTGGCATTGTCATCATCCAAGGGCTGGGCAACTGCCAGCGATACACTCAACGTTAGAGAAAAAAAGACTAGCTTGTAATACTTTTGAAGCATTCCTACAAAAACCATTGTGCAGAAGGATTAGGGAATTGTCATGAGCTTTGCGGTCTTTGGCGAATTTCGTTACATACCGCGCCGTAATGACAAGGGCACTCCAAATACCTGACGAAAAACTTCCCCGGCACGTTCCCCCGCCCACAACTCTAAATTCGTATCGGCATCCGAGCGAAGTGCAATAACCGCCTGATTTGGGAGCAATTCGACGGCCAAAGCATCGACGCGTTGATCGTGGCTACGATCGAGGGCATCCGCCAGGCGCAGGATGGGCACTAGCCGTAGAACCAGACGCTGATTAGCAGGCGAAAGGTTTTGGTAACCGACATGGCGGGCGGAAGGCATAGACTTGCGGTGATAGCGGCAGAGGAGAGCAATGATTCCCCGCTCCTCGGTGGTGAAGGCGGGCAAATCCGCGTTGGCGACCAGATAGTGGGAGTGTTTATGGTGTCCCATATCGCTAACGTAGTGGCCGATATCCACCAGATACGCGGCAGCCTCCAAGAGTTTCCCGCTTTCCGCGGGCAGGGTGTGCAGCGGCTTCAAACCTTGAAAGAGCGATGCCGCCAATTCTGCTGTTTTTCGTGCATGCCGGACATCGACACCGAAACGGCGGGCCATGGTCTCCACAATCCGGCGCTGTTCCTTGTTGAGACGGCCGAGTGTTGCGCCGACGCGGCGGGCGGCAAGGTCGGCAATAATTCCGTCGCGAACGCCGGCCACGGAGTAATAGACGGAGCGGGCGCCGAAGGCGCGTAGGATGCGGGAAAGTACGGAAGCGCCGCCCACGATAATCTCCGCGCGGCGAGGGCCGATACCCATTTGCTTACGGCGCTGGGAGAGTTTCTGGCCGGAGAGTTCGGCAACGAGGCGTTCGACCTGGGCGGCCGTCGCTCGCTTGCGGTCCGCTATTTCCCGGCTGCGGCGATCGATCCCGTTCACGGCGCAGATGACGGCGGCAGCTGTAGAGGACGTGGCGATCACGCGGTCAAACTCGACCTTGCCCGTCTTGCGCAAAATGGCGCTGACTTTTTCATCGATGAAGCCGTTGAGCCGATCCAGGTCCGCCGCAGCAGGAGGATCGTTGGCAAGAAACATCTGTTTTAAGCGGACGGCGCCGAGGGGCTTGGAAAATGCCGCAGTGACGCGTCCGCCTTCGCTGACAATCACTTCCGCACTGCCGCCGCCGATATCGATAATCAGGAGCCGTTCCTGCGGGTGCGGCCAGACGGACTGCACGCCCGCATGAATGAGGCGCGATTCTTCAATGCCGGAAATGATTTCGACAGGCATTCCGGCGGAATCGCTGGCGCGGCGGAGAAACTCTTCCTGATTGACGGCATCCCGCACGGCGCTGGTGGCCACGGCGCGAACGCCCATGGCGTGATGGCGCTCCAGGGCGGCCCGATAGCGGGTGAGGACGCCGCAGAGGTTGTCCATCGCCTCGGCGCTAATGGAGCCTTCACTAAAAACGCTGGTACCGAGGCGGGTTACCTCCCGGGAAGCAGCGATTGTCCGGACAGGGGTTCCGGGGTCCACTTCGGCTACGGCAAGTCGAACGGAGTTGCTCCCAATATCAATGGCGGCATAGCGCGGCATTTCTCCTTTCATGATAGCGGGCGGGTAGGAGAGAGACGCTTCCCGCGCTTGGTTGTAGGGTTAATAGATGGCGCAATTTGGCATCTTTATTGAATTGGCGACGCCGGAACCGGTGGAGATGGCAGGTTGGGCCGGATGGGACTACTGCGTAATTGATTGCGAGCATGCGCCGATCGACGGCGCCGCCCTGCCTGGCATGCTGCGCGGGGCACGGATTCCGGCGTATGTCCGTGTGCCGAATATCCACGCGGAATCGATTCAAGGCGCGCTGGACGCGGGGGCGGATGGGGTAATTGCGCCAAGGGTGCAATCGGCTAGCGAGGCGCGACAGGTAGCGGAAGCTGCCCGGTTTTTCCCGCGCGGCAAGCGGGGCGTCAACCATATGGTGCGGGCAGCGCGCTACTCGCTGGAGCCAGTGGCGGACTATCTGGCGAAGGCGGACGAGCGGACCCGGGTGATTGTACAGATTGAGACAGCCGGGGCTCTGGCCGAAGTGGAGCAAATTGCCGCGACGCCAGGAGTAGACGAACTTTTCCTGGGCCCCTATGACCTGAGCCAGGCGCTGGAGATTCCAGGACAGGTGCTGGACGAACGGCTGCTGGCAGCGGGACGGCGCGTACTGCAAGCGGCGCACGGGCACAACCGCACTGTCAGCGTATTCGCAGGCAACGAGGAAGCGGCCCGTGTATGGCTGGAGATGGGCGCAGACGCCATCCACTATTCCGCCGACGCGTTTCTGCTGGCCCAGGCGATGAAGCAGGCACGGGAACGGCTCCGGACGTTAGGCGGCTAAAAGAGCGTCAATGCCAACTGCTCGCCTGTGACGGACTCCGCGCGGGCAGGTTCGTCTTCCTCATTCAACCAGGAGAGTTCATGCTGAGCATCGGCCGCGGTCTCCGCATCACCGCGGGATTCGGCCTCCTGCCGGAGCCGGTGGAACAAGCGAATGCCCTCCCTGCGGCGTCCCTCCGACAGAAGGTGGAAAGCGGCGCGGCGAGCGAGTTCGGCTCCGCGTTCCCAATCGTGTTCGAAGCCATGCTGGACGGCAGCGGAGACTTCGTTCGTGAGGTCACGGCAGGGCTGGGGATCGTCTTTCCAGCGGCGAAAGTAGCGTTGCAGGATCTCGAGGTGGGTCTGCCGGGCGGCAAGCCCAGCCGGCGGCGCTTCGGCCAACCGATAGATCTCTTCACCGGACGCGAGGCGGATGGCCTGGGAAAGATCTCCTCCGAGTTCCCGGGCAAGCCACCCCGGGAATGCCGGCGCATAACAGGCGCCGACGGGGTTTTCCGGGCCTGCGGCGGGAATAAGCGCATTCAGACGGAGATACGAGTGGCGATCCGAGGGTAGCGGCCAGGCTTTTTCGTTGTAAGCGAGGACGATGAGCGCGCGGGTGCTGGCGGCACGGCGGTATTCGAGTTCCGCGCGCACAAGAGCGGCGTCCCGTCCGGCGCAACCGAGCCAAACCACGTTCTGGAAGTGGCCGCGCGCCTGCTGGGCGAAGGCCTGGGCAATGGCTGGATCGGCCGTTTCGGCGTGGCCGGGCGAATCGACCAATTGTGCCCACCAACTGCCGGGAATCTCGGCGGCGAGGGGGGCCGGTTCCAGACCAGCGGCCCCCGGCAGGCGAGGGGCGAGCCAGGTTTCCACGGCGCGCTCCCAAATCAAAGGATCGGGCGCGCTAAGGAAAGGGCGGCGTTCCAGAAGTTTCGGATAGGCGCAATCCTCCAGGACCGTGAAGGCGAGGGCGGGAGAGCCTTCCTGATCAATGAGCGCTTTCCAGTCTTCGCGACGCAGCGGAGGAGGGGCTGTCACGCGGTCCAGGAGGATGAGCAGGGCGTTGGCTCCCGCAGCCTCCTCCCAAGTTTCGGTGACAGGAACGTCATCGACCTGCACTAAGAGCGTCTCGATGGCGAAGTTTCGTTCCAGCCGTTTTGCGAGACGGGCTACACGATCCGCCGCGCGCGACGAACAACAGATTCCAAGCTGCACTCCCCCTATTGGACCCTTGCCAACTGCGTTCCGTCAACGGACGGCCGTGCGGCCACGGCGGCGGATTCATGGACGGCGCAGAGAAGTTCCTGACAGTGAAAGAGAAAAGAAAGCGGCGTGTAGCCGCCGGCACGCAGGACGGCGCCGTGTTCGAACCAAACCACCAGGCAGATGCCTGCCATAAGGCCTTTGTGGAACTCCCGGAAAAGGCGCGTAATACTCCAGCGCCGCCAGACGGCGCCCAGGTTCGATGCTTGGAAGCGGAGATGGATCGCTTCATCCTGCAAGAGGCGGGAGCAAATGGCACGGAGCCAGCGGGAGGAGGTTTGTTGGCGTACCGCCGAATAGTAGGGCACGGCCACGATTTCGGCGCAAACCAGCACGGCCACCATAAGGCCGAAGCCAAGAAGCTTGCGGAGGACACGAAAGACGCGGTCCGACCAGCAGGCACGGAGGAGCGGGAGGTGCTGCGCGCGAAGGAACTCCCCCAGCCAATGCGAATGGCGGTTTTCCTCCTGAATGAAAAGGGCCATTGCTTCGCCGAGCCATTCGTCGCCGGACGATTCGCCGAACTGACGGGCGTATTGCAAGAGATGGCGGCCATCGGAGGATTCGCCGAGCTGGAACTGAGCGAGGGAAGGGGCGAGGAGGGCGGCCTCCGCGGGGGTCCAGGAGTCCTGTATCGGCGTGTTCAGCTCGTCAGAAAGGTTGGCGCGGAAGTGATTGCGCCAGGCGAGACCGGAGGGGATGAAACGATCCATGGGATTACTTTGTTATATAAAGTTCTTTTCGTCAAGGCTTTTCTTTCATGATGAGGAACGCCGGCAGTTCCCGCATTAGGATGTAGAGGAACCGGAGAAGCAATGGAATTCACGCTGTTGGAACAGAACATATTGATCGCCAAGGGGCTGACGACGGAACAGTTGCAGCAGTTGGTTGCGGCGGGCGTGCGGGCGAAGTCCGATTTTGGGACGGTGGGCGATACGGAGACGCTGTTGCAACTGTTGCCGGGACTAGACGCGGCGGCGGCGCAGCGGGTGATGGAGTGGGCCGTGGGAGCAGCGGCAGGAAGGCCGGCAGCCACGGAGCCGGCGAAAGTGGTGATCGATTCGCCGGACGCGATCTACTGCCTGCATTGCAACGCGCGGCAGCCGAAGGACTACAAGACAGGCGAACTGTGCCCGTCGTGCGGCAAACAGGCGGAGCCGGTGCAGTCCTGCTACTGGTGCTCGGCGAGCGGGCCGGGCAAGTTCTGCCGGAGCTGCGGCGCGGAGTTTGTATCGCTGGCGGAGTATGACCTGGCGGTGCTGTTGAAACGGGAAGGCGTGGCGAAGGAAGAGATTGCCCGGCGGCTGAAAGGCATGAAACCGGAGGACAAAGATGTCCTGTGGGGCCGCGTGCGGCGGATTCACGGATAGGCGATGCGGGCCGTTTGCGAAGCGTGTACAAAGCCACAGCCGCTGGACTGGCAGGCGGGCGACTTCTGCGTGCACTGCGGATTGGCAGTACGCGAGGACGTGCGTTGCCACTGGTGCGCGAAATGGACGCCGAAGGGGAAGTTCTGCCGGAAGTGCGGGGCGGCAGCGGTGGCTCCGGCACACTACGGCCCGGCGCGAATGCTGCGGCATATGGGCGCGAGCGTGTTTGAGATTCCGAAGCTGCTGGGAGAGTTGGACCCGGAACTGATTGAGACGCACCAAGCGATCTACGGGTCGCACGCCGCGGTGATGAACCGGCACGTGGAAGAGGCCCGCTGGCTCGGCGGTTTCCTGTACCAGAAGCATTGGGCGGCAGAGCTGGAAGAGGAACTGGTCCCCCAACTGCCGTGGCCGGATGAACAGTTGGAAGCGTATCGCGGCAAGCCCACCCAGACGGGCAGCGACAGAGCGCGGGCGAAGGAGATTAGCGAGACGACGCCATTTGCGCGGGTGCGGGACCTGGCGCATCTGGCACGCATACAGATGGGCGATTTTTCGGCGCTGCGGGAGTGCACGCACCTTCTCCGGTATAGCGACGAGGCGATGGCCGCGGAGGCGGCATTGCAGTTTTCGGGATGGCGCGCACTGTTTACGGTCTGTACGGACATCAAGAGCTACGAATTGTTGCCGCTGCTGGAGAAGTCGCCGGCGCCGGCGCATGCGGCTCCGAGGCGGGCCGCGCTGGGGGCCGATCCGGCTCCGGCTTTTGGACGGACAGGCGACGCGGATACCGATTTCCTGGTTGCCATTTTGGAAAAGGACGTCCGGGCCATGGAAGGAGAGTTGCGGTCACCCGATGCGAAGCGGCGGTATGTGGCGGCGGGGCGGCTGATCCAGTGGGGCGAGGCCGGCGAGGCCGGACCGGCGCTTTTGGCAGCAGAGCCCGAGGATCAGTTGCAACTCTTGCGGGACGCGGCCCGCTACAAGAAGCCGTTGCCGGCTTTGCGGGACACGTTTTTCACCTTGCTCGAGACGAACGGCGATTCGCGGATACGGCGCGCGGCGGCGCAGGCGGCGGCCATGGAGGGAAGGCACGAGGACGCGTTGCGCGTGTTTGAGGCGAGCCGGGGAGACTCCGGGATCTTGCAGACTCTGTTGCTGGCGAAGTTGCCGCCGGCGACGTTGTACGAATTGGGAATGCGGCTCGTCGATACGGGGACGTTTCGCGCAGACCAGTGGGGAATGGACGCGGCGGCGAAGCCGGGCGGCATGCCGTTGCCATTTGTGGAAGATGCATTCGGCAGGGGATCGTCCGGAACGCAGGTGGAATTATTGCGGTTCGCGGAACGGCAGATTGAAGCGCATGGATTAGAACGGTCCTCGCTGGAGCGCCTGGTGATCCGGCAGTGCTTCGCGACCGATTCCATGGAACGCCTGGCAGCAGCGTGGGCGAGTATTCACCGGATACAGATGCACCGGCAGGTGGGTTGGACGGTCCCTTGTGACCTGAGCCTAGACAATATCGCATGGTGCTGGAATATGCCGGAAGTACTGGGAGCGATTGCCGCGTTGATGGAGTGCCCCGAAGCGGTCCGGCAGACGTTTGTACGAGACGATTTCAGCCGCTTCCTACGGAGCGCGGAGGACGACTTTTACGTAGCGGCGATGGGGTATCCGCATGAGTGCGGACGCGTAATCCGGGCGGCGCCGTTGGCCGATCCGTATACGTATGCGGCGCAGTTTGCAGAAAAGCTGGCGAAGCGGCTAGATCTATAGAAGAGATGAAACTCGCGCTTCTTTCCACAGCCGTATTGTTCGCCACGGTTCCGCCGCACGAAGCCGCGGCGGACTTTGCGCTGGCACGGTGGGACGCGCTGTATGGGCGGTTCAGCCCGCGAATGAAGGCCACGCTGACCGTGGACAAACTACGGGAGCTTGCCTCCGCGTTTGGGACTTGCCAGCCGCCGACGGAGACTCCGGCGGCGCGAACGGCAAGGCCCGGGATGGACGTCTATGTGTTCCGGCTGGATTGCACGCGGCGCGCGGTGGGACTGAGCCTGACGGTGGACGAGCAGGGCGTAATTCAAGGAATGTTTTTTGTTGAGCCACCCGCCGCGCCCGCCGCGCTGGCGGTGGTAACGGGCGAGTACCGGTTGCCGGCGGTGCTTACTATGCCGAAGGGAGACGGACCGTTTGCGGCGGTGGTGCTCGTACATGGATCGGGGCCCCACGATATGGACGAGACGATCGGGCCCAATAAGCCATTCCGGGAGATCGCGGAAGGCTTGGCCGCGCGCGGGATTGCCACGCTTCGCTACACGAAGCGCACGAAGCAGTACGGCGGACGTTTGCCGAAGACGATTCTGTTGAAAGAAGAGACGGTGGACGATGCGGTGAGCGCGGCGGCGCTGCTGCGGACCCTGCCGAAGATAGACCCCAAGCGGGTCTTCGTGGTGGGGCATAGCTTGGGAGGATATGCAGCTCCGCGCATTGGAGCGGCCGATCCGCAGATTGCCGGGTTGGTGCTATTGGCGGCAAACGTGCGATCGATCGGGGTGTTGATCGATGAACAGGTGAAGTATCTGGGCGCGCCGCCAGAGAGGGCGGCGGAGTTGAAGAACCTGATGCCGGCGGCCTATTTGCAAGACTTGTCAACGAATCCGCTGCCGCTGGCCAAGACGCTGGCGATGCCGATGTATGTACTGCAGGGCGAACGGGACTATCAGGTCACCATGGAAGACTTTCGCCGGTGGCGAACAATGCAAGGACCGCGTGTGAAGCTGCGCTCGTACCCGACGTTGAACCACCTGTTTCAACCGGGCACGGAACGATCCACGCCCGCCGAATACGAGAAGGCCGTGCCGTTTTCACTCGCAGTAATCAACGATATTGCCGACTGGATCCAGGCTAGATAGCGCCGCAATCGCGGGCACGCTGCAGGAAGCCGCGCAGGCCGCGGACGGTAGAGGCGTCGTCGAACTGGCGCTGGAGGACAACGGCTTTTTCTTCGGCCGATTCGTAGTTTGCCAAGCGGGCGGTAATCGCCGGGGCCTGGGCGGAATAGAACTCGTAGAGCGTCGTGTAACGGGTGATGAGTTGGGCGGGGTGAAGGTCCCAGCCCTGATAAAAGCCTTCCGCGAGAGAGCGGAGAATCTCGTTGCGATGCTGCTGCCAGGCGGCGATGACTAGCGCACGGTCATCGCCGATGGGAAGCACCTTGGTGGGACCGTCAACTACATCGACTTCGGTACCGGAGAACGCCATGAGCATTTGCATGCGGGCCATTGTGCAGGCAGGGTGGTGCAACATCTGAAACGGCGCGGCCACGCCGAGGGAAGCGAGCATGTCATACGGTCCGAGGTGAACACCGAGCAGTTTCCCGCCGGCGGCGTCCACAAGTTCCCGCAGGCGGCCAAGGATGGGCGGGGTTTCGACAAGGGCTTCGATCCAGGCGCGGCCGCGCAGTTCGAGAGCGAGTTGGGCAACCTCTTCCGGGCGTTCAACCTTGGGGAGCGTCACACGGAACTGCGCCGGCAGGCGATAGGCCACAGTTTGCAGGAAGAGGCGGAGAGTTCGCAGCGCGCGTTCGCGGGTGGCGCCGTTGAGTGGACGGATCCGGATGCCCAGGAACGGGGGAAGCGTACCGGCGTCGGCTCCTTCCCGCACGGCTTTGGCGGCGGCCATGACGTGGCGGTCCTCTTCTTCGTCATCGTGGACGCCGTAGCCGTCCTCAAAGTCGATGCGGTAGTCTTCGACGGGTTCGTTCTTTAATTTTTCTCGAACGCGTTCGAGAACCGCGGCTGAGCATTCCAGTTCAGCGGGGGCCGGAGCCCAACGGTCCAAGGCCGCGAGGGCGAAGCCGCCGAGCTTGCGGCTGATGTCCGAGCGGAAGAGATGCGCCCCGCCGTACACGACGTGGACCGGCTGGCGGCGCGTCACTTGGCGGCCACCGGGAGGGGGTATTGGAGCGATTCGTTCAGCCACTCGCCATTCGCGCGTACCGCTTCGCGAAGAGCGCCGACGAGGGACTCGCGCCGTTCGTAGAGCCGGTATCCGTCTCGAGAGCGGAGATAGCCGCGCGCTTCGGGGTGACGCTCGAAAAGGACATCGCCGAGTTCTTCGTGGAGGCGTTGGAACTTGGCGCGGCGATCCAGCAGCGCTTTGACAAGGAACGGGATGACCATGGAGTAATCGCCCTGCATACTTTCGGTAGATTGCACGTACGTATCACGGTCTACTTTGCCCCAGGTAACGGCCTCGGCAGGCGGGCAGGAACTGAGCGAGCCGTCAGTAACGGGGGCTGTGGTGATCTGCACGTCGAATTCATAGCCGCGAACGTCGGGCAGTCCCAGTACCTGACCGAGGGCGGGTTCGGGCTGCAGGTTATAGTTTTTGGGAACGCCGCCGCCGAGCATGAAGGTGGCCAGGGCCTTGGAGTCGCTTTCGAAAAGGCCCCAATGATGGTACGCGCACGCTTCGAAGACCTCGGCATGAATGTCGAGATCGAACGAATACGACGGCAACAGACCGGCTTCGCGCATAGCCCAGAGCTTCATGGAGTTTAGAAAGACGGACCCGTCGCCTGGAGCGCCCACAAACACGGGAATCGCCATTTTCCAACACGTGGCGAGCAGGCCGGGTTCGACGCCGCTCTGCGCCTCCTGGCCGGCATACCACTTGCCGAGCAGATTGCGGAGTTCGGTACCGGTCATCTTTTTTTGAAATTCCGGCCTCTGCAGGATGGCGGTGAGGAAGCGGTCCTGGTCGAGGAGGACGTCTTCGTCGAAGGCCATGTCGGTCACACGGATGGTGCGTTCATCGCGGAGCGCGCCGTCATCGCCGAAGATAGGGACTTCGAAGACAGGGTCGCGGCGGCCAGTGAGGCTACGATGGCCGTCGTGATAGCAGACCGCATCCGTCGTGGAGAGGTAAGCCACCCAACCGGTTTCCAATAGCGGCAGCAGCCATGTCTGATGCTGGCCGGAGACGGTGACGGGGCCTGCGATTGCGAGAGTGAGCGGGCACCCCATGCCGATGGCGCGGTCGAGAATTGTGTAGATGCGGCGGAGATAGGCTCCGCCAAAAGCCGGCAGACAGTGCCGGAAGAGTTCGTCGAGCGACGTCACTTCATCGACGCGCTTCACTCGCACCGTCTGGCGGCGCCCGTTATCGCAAGAGTTCATTCCTCTTCTATGATGCCGCAGGCGGAGGCGGGTTAGCCTAGCCCAGGGACTCCGCCGGCGCCTTTTGCGTATTTGACGCCTCGGACAATTGCCTGAGCGACGGCTTCGGCGGCGGCGACCCCGAGGACGTTGAGATCGGCTTCGGCTTCGCCGGTGGAGAGCGCAATCACGATGTCGCCATCAACGGTCGTGTGACCAGGGGAAAGTGTTCTCAGCACGCCGGCTTGGGCCATTTTGGCGAGGCGGGTGGCGCTCACCTTGCTCAACTTGGCGTTCGTGGCCACGACGCAGAGAGTGGTGTTGCCGCCCGCAGCGGGACCACGGCGTCCAGTCGCCAACATTTCGCGCTCCGTGCCGATGAGTTCCCTGCTCTCCGCCGAAGCGCGGCAGCCAGCGATGAGTTTTGCCCCTGCGGGGTCCCGGACGTCTCCAAAGGCATTCACGGCCGCGAGGGCCGATACAAGTAGGCCTTTGCTACCGACCGGCACGGTAAACGTACCGATTCCGCCTTTCATGGCGCGCGCCATTCCGTAGAGTTTACCGACCGTCGCGCCGGTTCCGGCGCCCACAGAACCTTCCACTACTATCGCCGTATTGGCGGCGGAAGCCGCCGCTTCGCCCATTTCGCGAGTCGGACGGACGTCGGAGCGGCCGATGCCGAGGTCGAACAGAATCATGGCGGGAACAATCGGAATACGGGCGACGCCGAAGGGAAACCCGATCCCTTTCTTCTCCAGGAACCGGCGGACGCCGCTGGCCGCTTCCAGACCAAACGCGGAACCGCCGGCGAGGGTGACGGCGTGCACGGCGGGCGTAACGTGCAACGGGCTTAAAACATCCAATTCCTGCGATCCCGTGGCGCCTCCGCCGATATCGACACCCGCTACCGCGCCGCCTTCACATAGAATGGCGGTCACCCCCGTCAGCGCCTCCGCGTCTGAGGCATGGCCTACTCGAATCCCTGGAATATCGGTCAGACCCTTCATGCGCGTGTTAGCATCGAATTTTTGGAGGAGCGTTCCGGTTGCTCGACATTCTGAAGTCGCCCATCGTGACGTTTCAGGAGTTTATACTCCTGGCCGGCCGGGCAACAACGAACATCGTCCGTCGTCCATTCTATGGCAGAGATGTGATCCTGCAGATGGACACAATCGGCGTGGGCAGCTTACCCATCACCATTTTAATCGGCTTTTTCTCCGGCGCCGTGATGGCGCTGCAAATGTCGCGCGCCCTCTCTCAATACGGAGCGACGGGCCAAGTGGGCCAGATTACAGCCATTACGCTAGTCCGCGAAATGGGGCCGGTGCTGACGGCGCTGCTGGTGGCCGGCCGCAACGCTTCAGGGATTGCCAGCGAATTGGGATCGATGAAGGTCACGGAGCAGATCGACGCGATGCGTGCTTTAGGCACAGACCCGATCAAGAAGCTGGTGACGCCGCGGTTAATCGCAACGTGTACGACACTGCCGCTCCTGACGATCATCGCCGACTTCATTGGAATCATCGGCGGCTACCTGGTGGCCGTCCCGCTGCTGGCGCTCACCACCTCCAGCCAGTATTGGAACAACGCGTGGCGTTCCCTGGAGTACAACGACATTGCACAGGGCTTACTGAAGCCGTTGGTGTTCGCTTTCATCATCTCTTTGGTCGGCTGTCTATACGGCATCCGGACCACCGGCGGCACGCAGGGCGTGGGCCGGGCGACCACGCAGGCGGTGGTAGTCGCCTCCGTGTGGATTTTTGTCTGCACATTCTTAATTACGCGGGTGTTCGTCAACCTCTAATGCCGCGCACTCCGACAGAACGGACCTGCATTCTACGGCTGGAAAATGTCTCTCTGTCGTTCGATGAGTCCCCGAAGGTACTGGACAATATCTCACTGGAGCTGTGGACCGGCGATACGAAGATCGTGCTAGGAGCCGCCGGGGCCGGCAAAACGGTGATGTTCAAGGTTGCCCTGGGCCTATTGAAACCGACGTCGGGCCGCGTTTACCTGTTTGGGCAGGACGTTACGGATTTTGACGAATCACACTGGTTTGAAGTCCGGAACCATATTGGCGTGTTGTTCCAGGAGGGCGGCCTGTTCGATTCGCTCACGATTGAAGAAAATGTCGCCTATCCGCTGGTGAACCGGTCCCACCGGACGGCGGAGGAGGTTCACCCGGAAGTGGAGCAGGCGCTGCGGTTTGTGGAATTGGGAAATACGCTGTCCAAATTCCCCAGCGAACTATCCGGCGGCATGCGGCGCCGGGTGGGGATAGCGCGCGCGGGCATCTCCGATCCGGCGCTGCTGCTCTACGATTCGCCTACCGCGGGGCTGGACCCGATTACAGCGAACAACATCATGACGTTGATTGTGCAAGACCGTGAAACACGGAACGCAACGTCCGCTATCATCTCTCATCGCTTTCAAGACGGGCACATCATGGCCAACTTCCGCTACAATCCGGATAGTAAGCGGCTGGAACGAATTCCCGACGGTTCGCCATTGCGGCAACGCACGCGGTTCGTCGTGATGCGCGAAGGCCGGATCGTCTTCGAAGGCAGCGAAGGGGAGTTGGATGCGTCTACCGACCCCTATATCGCCAAATTCTCCATGCAACGCTCCGCGCACTGAAACCCATGCCATCCGCCGCCAAAGTATCCTGGGCCCAGCTTCGAGTCGGCATTCTTGCCGCCATCTCGCTGACTATCCTTGCCGTCCTGATTTTCCTTCTCACAGGGAACAAGAACCTTTTTGCGAAAGAGGTGACGGTCTACACGTTTCTGGACGATTCGGCCGCCATTACGGAAGGGTCCGCCGTCCGGTTGAGCGGTATTGCTATCGGCAAAATTGGCAAAGTCGCGCTTTCCGGCGAGAACAAGCCTAACCGCCGCATTAAGCTTGACCTGATTATCGATCAGGACAAATTGCTGCAGATTCCTCTCGACTCCGAAGCATCGATTGGAGCGGAAAACCTGCTGGGCACCAAGTACATCAACATCAAGATGGGCAAGGAGACGCGGCCCATGCAACCTGGCGGCGAATTGCGCAGCCTGGACACGCGCGAGTTTCAAGACCTTGTGAACGCCGCCTATCCTTCGCTGCAATCGCTGCAACAAATTGTGCAGCGCGTGGACAATATCGTTGCCACGGTGGAGACCGGCAAGGGCTCGATTGGCAAACTGCTGGTTGACGATGAACTCTATCAACGGCTGGTGGGAACGGTGGCTGAAGTACAGAAGATCACGAACTCCATCGGCAACGGCAAAGGTACCGTGGGCAAGCTGCTCTACGACGAAGCGATGTACGAAGACCTTCGCTCGACGATCAAGCGGGTGGATGCAACGATAGCGGACTTACAGACAGATTTGAATTCGGGCAAAGGAACAGCGGGTAAACTGCTGAAAGATCCGGCTCTTTACGATGAAGTCCGAAGCACTGTTGCCGAGTTGCGCAAAACGATCGATGAAATCAACAAGGGACAGGGAACAGCCGGCAAGCTGATCAAGAGCGACGAACTGCACTCCAACCTCAACAAACTGATCCTGAACCTGGATAAGACCGTCGACCGGGTGAACAGTGGCCAGGGCACGCTGGGACAATTGATGGTGAACCCCGCGCTATATGACTCCATGAACGGAACGATGAAAGAGATGAACCTGTTCATGAAAGACTTCCGCGCCAACCCGAAAAAGTTCCTGACCATCCAGCTCAAACTGTTTTGAAACGCCTGACCGTCAACGCCGATGACTTCGGCTTTACCCGCGACGTAAATGCCGGCATCGTGGACGCTCATACGGGAGGCATCCTGACCGCGGCTACGCTCATGGCGAATGGCGACGCGTTCGATGACGCGGTCCAGTTAGCTCAGGCGAATCCGACGCTCGACATCGGCATTCACTTTGTACTGATCGGCGGCAATTCGGTGCTGACCGGGAGGCCGTTTCCCAAGGATGTGCCGGCGCTGGTCCGCGCCGTTTTCACCGGCAGCCTGAACCTGTACGATGAGTTCGCGGCACAGGCGCACAAGATTTGTGCGGCAGGGATCGCGCCCACGCACGCGGACACGCACAAACATACCCATCTGCTTCCGGCCGTCTGCCGCGCACTGGTCCGGGTGGCGGAAGAATTTCATATTCCAGTGATCCGGCGGCCGGCCGATTTGCCGCTAAGCTACCGTGCCCCGCTTGCCGTGAAGGTTGTCAATCTGGCGGTGCGCCGTTTCGCGCGCGCTATCGATCCGACGCCGTTGCGGACGACCGATTTTTTCAGCGGTTTCTGCCTGACGGGCCGATACAATACGGCTGATCTACAGGCGCTCTTTGCAAAACTTCCCGAAGGCGTCACTGAATTGATGACGCACCCCGGGCACTGTACGTCTGAACTTATGCAGGCTCCCACACGGCTTAAACAGAGCCGGGCAGCGGAACTTGCCGCACTTCGAGATCCCGCAACCCGGGATTCGCTCAACGCCCACCACATCACCCTAACGCGCTACCGAGACCTATGAGAACCCTCATTACCGCTCTTTCCGCCGCAGCCATGACCCTAACAGCCGCTACACCTCCCGAAACTCGCAAGGATTCCACCGTGGATGTAATCCACGGCGTGCCGGTGCCCGATCCGTACCGTTGGCTGGAGGACCAGAACAGTCCGGAAACCCGGGCGTGGCTGCAGGAGCAGATCGCCTATACCAAGGCGTTCGTGGATGGGGTTCCGGAAAGGCCCGCAATCGTCAAACGCCTCACGGAGTTGTTGCGCGTGGAGACGCAGGACGTCAGCCACATGGGCAATCACTTCTTTTTTGTGCGGCGGTCTCCGGAACAGGACCAGGCAGTGTTGCTGGTCCGGCGCGGCGTAAAAGGTAAAGATGAGATACTCATTGACCCCAATGTCTGGGGCGGCTCCAAATCGGTTTCGATTCTGGATCATAGTCCCGATGGAAAACTGCTCGCTTACGGCATACGGAAGGGCGGCGAGGATGAAGTGGAGACCCACTTCATGGATGTATCGACCCGCAAGGAGTTCGGCGATGTGTTGCCGCGTGGGCGCTACTTCTCGGTGAACATTCTGCCCGGGGGTAAAGGGGTGATCTATTCCATTGCCGGCAAGGAGGGGCCGCGGCTCTACGAGAAGACCTTTGGGCGTGAGCCGAAACTGCTCTTCGGCAGCGAACTTGGCCCCAGCCATTTGCTGTACACAGAGATCTCCACGAACGGCCGGTACCTGCTGATCACGGTGGCGAAAGGGTCGGCCAGCGAGATGGACATTGTACAGGTGATGCGGCTGGACAACCGTACGCTGATTCCTATTAACACGGAGATCAAAGCAACATTTCGCGGCAGCATTGGCGGAGACACCTTGTTTCTTCTGACCAATTGGAAGGCTCCGAGGCAACGTATTCTGGCGGTCGACTTGCGCAAGCCGGAGCCAGCCAACTGGAAAGAGATTTTGCCGCAGTCCGAGTGGAACATCGAGTCCATGGCGCTTGTAGGACGGCATGTGGCCGTGAACACATTGGAGAACGTAATCTCCAAGACTCGGCTTTATACGCCCACCGGCAAATTGGTGCGCGAGGTGCAGTTCCCAGGCATCGGCACCGGATCCAACTTGAGCGGATCCTGGCATGACGACACCGCATTCACGGTGTTCAAGTCTTTCACTGAACCGCCAACAACTTTCCTCCATTCGATCTCCAAAGGGACGAGCCGCGAGTTCTACCGGCAGAAGGTCCCGGTCGAAAAAATAAAAGTGACGGTGACGCAGCAGTGGTTTCCCTCCAAAGACGGCACACGGGTTCCGATGTTTCTCGCCCACCGCGCCGATAGGAAGCTGGACGGGTCCCTGCCGACGATTCTGTATGGCTACGGCGGGTTTACGGTGAGCGTTACCCCCTCATTCAGCGCCACGTACAACTGGTGGATTGAGCATGGCGGGGCGGTGGCAATTGCGAACCTACGCGGCGGCGCGGAGTTCGGCGAGGAATGGCACAAGGCGGGCATGTTGGCGAACAAGCAGAATGTGTTCGACGACTTCATCAGCGCCGCGGAGTGGTTGATCGCGAACAAATACACGCGGCCGGACCGGTTGGCGATCTACGGCGGGTCGAATGGAGGGTTGCTGGTGGGCGCGGCGATGACCCAGCGTCCGGAATTATTTGGGGCTGTGGTTTGCTCCGTACCCTTGTTGGACATGGTGCGGTTCCACCTGTTCAAAGTGGCGCGGTACTGGACGCCGGAATATGGTTCATCGGAAGATCCGGAGCAATTCGCCTATATCCGGAAATACTCTCCCTACCAGAACGTGAAGGACGGGACAAAGTACCCGGCAACGCTGTTTGTGACCGGCGACGCCGATACGCGCGTAGATCCATTGCATGCAAGGAAGATGACGGCCCGGGTGCAAGCCGCCAACGCTTCCGGCAAACCGATCCTGCTGCACTATGACACCGAGGGCGGACATTCTGCCGGACTTCCCGTTGCCAAACAGATCGAAAATACCGCCGATTTACTGGCGTTTCTGGTTTCGCAGATCTTTCCTCGGCCGAACTAACAACGGTGATAGAACCGGACCCGCTTGCCAACACGCGCCTGTTGCGACATAATCCGCCAAGCCGATCTGCCCGCCGTGGTTTTCACCACAGACGGTGCGCGGCGGCCCCAGGCAATCACGCCCACCGTGCAGGGCTGGGCGTGATCGTCTGGTTAATAAAATTCTAGTTGCCTTCCACCTAAACGGTTTTGTAGTGTATCCAGCAGGAAATTTCGTTTCCGGGGAGTCACTGCTCTATGAAAACTAAGTATGTTGCATGGGCACTAATATGCCTGTTGCTTGGTTTGCCTATGTCAGCGCAAACCTTTGGGGAAATTACTGGGGAAGTACGCGATAGCACGGGGGCAATCGTCCCCGGAGTTACCGTCACAATTACCAACGTGGCCACGAATGGGGTGCGGTCCACCATATCGAACGATTCCGGCAATTACAGCTTTCCTTCTCTGCCGCCGGGGCAGTACAACCTGCGCGCGGAGAAACAGGGTTTCAAAGCAGCCACCGCAAAAGAAATGGACGTGCAGGTGCAGCAGTCGGTTCGTTTGGACTTAGAGATGGCGGTAGGCGCGGTATCGGAAACCGTGGAAGTAACGGGAACAGCAAATCTGCTGACAACGGAAAACGCCACATTGGGAACGGTGATCGGGAACAAAGGGATTGTCGAACTGCCGTTGAACGGACGGAACTACTTGCAGCTTGTGTCCCTGGCTCCGAATACGTCGACGGGATTTCCGTCGGCTGGACAGGCGCGATCCCGGCAGGGGGCATTTCGCGCCGAGATGAGCATAGCAGTCGGCGGACAACGCGGTTCCTTCAACCACTATTCACTGGATGGCGTAGAGAACACGGATCCCAACTTCAATACCTTTGTGATTCAGCCGTCGATTGACGCCCTGCAGGAGTTCAAGGTGCAGACCGGTGTCTACCCGGCCGAGTTTGGGCGAGCCACCACGCAGATCAACGTTCTGACCAAGTCCGGCGGCAACCAGTTCCACGGCACGGCCTTTGAATTTCTTCGCAACGAAAAGCTGGACGCTAAGAATTATGCGTTCCGGACAGCGCGGCCGCCGAAGGATCCATTCAAGTGGAACCAATATGGGGGTACGTTCCAGGGTCCAGTGATTATTCCGAAAATCTTCAACGGCAAGGATAAGTTGTTCTTCATGGGCAACTATGAAGCTTTCCGCCAGAGGCGGAGTACGCAGTCGCTCTACACCTTGCCTAGCGCCGCCATGCAGGGCGGGAACTTTGCCGAGGTGACTGACGGCATTTATGACCCGAAAACACGGGCGACCGTAAACGGAGGGATCACCTCGCTTCCCTTCCCTGGCGCCGTGATTCCGGCCAATCGAATTGAAGCCACGTCCAAGAAGCTGCTGGAGTTCTACCGGCAGCCCAATCTGCCGGGTCGCGCGAACAACTATCAGCAGGCGCTGTCGGCGCCGATCAACCGCGATCAGTTCATACTGCGCATGGACTTCGTCGAATCGGCCAAGTCGCAATGGGCAGGGCGATATAGCTGGGGTGACGAGGTGCAGTTTAACGCGGGATTGAACCAGAACGGTTCTCAGGTCCTGACGAACATTGAACAGTACATGGGTTCGAATACGCGAACACTGGCCTCCAACATTGTGAACGAGACCCGGTTCGGCTATACCCGTTTTTACAACTCCACGGCCCGCGAATTGGCAGGGGTACGGGATGTGGTGAAGGAGTTGGCCATTCCTGGGCTGGCGTCGGGCGCACCTATCACCTGGGGCATCCCGTCTGTCGGCATCGCCAACTATAGCGGGCTGGGCGACGATTCTGAAGGGCCGTATGAAAACAAGAACAGCTCCCTACAATTTCTGAACAACACGTCCTGGATTCATGGAAAGCACACGTTCCGGTTTGGCGGAGAAATCCGCCGGGATCAGTTCAATCAGGACGGGAACCAATTCGCGCGCGGTTCGTTTGGGTTTGAAATCAACGCGACGCGACGCGCGCCTACTGGTTCCAATCTGGGCGGAGATGCGTTTGCGGACTTCCTGCTGGGCGAAATCCGACGGCCGGAGACAGCGGTGGCCATCGGCAGCGCCCGATTCCGCGCCACAAGCTTCTCCTTCTTCCTGGACGATTCGTGGAAAATCAGTTCCCGGCTCACACTCGCCCTGGGTCTTCGCTATGAAAACACCCCGCCGTGGCTCGACACGACCGGCAAACTGTTCACTGCCTACATTCCCTATATGGATTCGACTCCCAATGTGGCGGACCGCAACCGCTACCCGGTGTTTCTGCGCCAAGGGATTGGATCCGACCCCTATGCCGGCATCGCCGTCCGGTGGCCGAATATTGCGGTCGCGCAGGACGGGAGGCTGGGGGACCGCCTGGTGGCCCGCGACAATAACGACTTCGCTCCCCGCATCGGCATTACCTGGGCGCCAACGAGCAAATGGGCGATCCGAAGCGGAGCGGGAATGTTCTATGCGCAAGACACCGGCAACCCCCGTTTTGACATGTCCCGCAATATCGCCGGACGTTTCCGTCAGGAATCAGTGAGCGACTTCCCGGACCGCCAGTGGGGCACGGCTTTTCGAGAGATTGCCGGGGCAACCGCGCAGGTACCCAACCCTTATACATTCGCCAATCTCTACGGACGCCGCACTCCGTACGTGATGCAGTACCTCTTTAATGTCCAGCGTGAATTTGCCGGCAATTTGGCGTTGGAGGTGGGATACCTGGGATCCGTCTCCCGCAAGCTGGAATCGCTGCGGGCGGTGAACGAAGCGATTCCGGGGGAGACGGGATCCGTGATCAGCCGGTCGCCCTATCCGACGTTCGGCCGCATTCAGCTTTTGGATAATGGCGGCCGCGGGAACTACAATTCTCTGGGCGTCAAGCTAACGAAGAAGTACTCGAACGGATTTAGCGGATTGCTGAGCTACACGTATGCGAAGTCGATTGACGAGACGAGCGGCATTCGCGTCAATGACGGAGACACTCTTTTCCCGCAGAACAGCTATTGCATGCGCTGCGAACGCGCTCTCAGCACATTCGATACACGTCACCGGATGACGACATCGTTGCTCTACGATCTTCCTATTGGCCGCGGCCGCAAGATCGGCATCGACAATGGTTTTCTAAACGCCCTGGCCGGCGGCTGGCAGGTGGGATCGATTGTCACTTTGAGCACGGGCTTCCCGTTGACCGTGGTGAGCGGGCGTGACCAGTCCAATACGGGGGCCGGATTCGACAGGCCACTATACAACAGCGGCATCGACCCCAATATGGCGAATCGCGATCCTTCGCGTTGGTACAATCCGGCCGCTTACTCGTTGCAGCCTTTCGGCACGTTCGGCAATGTGGGGCGGAACACGCTCATCAGTCCGTCCATTTTCATCTGGGACTTCTCCAGCCTGAAGAATTTCAATATGGGATTCGCGGAGGGCCACATCATGCAGTTCCGCTTTGAGGCCTTCAACAGTCCCAACCATCCGAACTGGGGCAATCCCGACATGAATGCGGGCAACCCGGCTACTTTTGGCGTAATCGGCGGCACGCGCGGCAACATGCGCAACCTGCAGTTGGCGCTTAAGTACATCTTTTAAAGGATCCCTCGCGCGGCCGACCGAGCGCCGTCCGGGGTTAGAAAGGCCCGCGGCCCTATTCAGGGCCGCGGGCCTGTTCTATTTCAGCACTCGTTAGGACACTTTGCCGTCCATCGGACTCGATGCCGTGGCGTAGAGCTTCTTGCCCATCCGGCCAGCCTCGAAGGCAAGACGCCCCGATTGCACACCATATTTCATGGCTTCCGCCATCTTGACGGCATCATCGGCGGAAGCAATGGCTGTGTTCATGAGGATGCCGTCGTATCCCAGTTCCATGGCCACGACCGCATCCGAGGCCGTACCGACACCCGCATCCACGATGAGGGGTACGGAGGTGATTTTTTCCCGGAGAATGCGGAGATTGGTGAGGTTCTGAATACCGAGGCCGCTTCCGATCGGGGCGGCAAGCGGCATGACGGCGGCGGCTCCGGCATCAATGAGCTTGCGGGCGTTGATCAGATCATCCGTCGTATAGGGAAGGACAACGAACCCTTCCTTAGCCAGGACGCGAGTGGCCTCAATGAGCCCTTCATTGTCAGGGAACAGCGTCTCGGCATCGCCGATCACCTCCAGCTTCACCCAATGGGAGAGGCCGACTTCGCGAGCCAGTCGGGCCGTGCGAATGGCTTCATCGGCGGTATAGCAGGCCGCCGTATTCGGCAGGAGGAAATATTTGTCTCGCGGGATGTAGTCGAGCAGGGACTCACCGGAGGTATCGTTCAGATTCACCCGCCGTACCGCAACGGTAACGACGTCGGACCCTGAGGCGGTGTGGCAAGCCGCCATTTCCGCATTGCTCCGGTATTTTCCGGTACCCACGAAAAGGCGCGACGCGAAGCGCCGGCCGGCAATTTCAATTCCTTCTGCCATCTCTACATTTTATCGGGGAAGCTGCCGATATGAAACGCTGGCGCTACCGGCGCCACAAAGAATCTACGAACCTTCTGATGGGTTTTCTACGCGATTAACGCTATGAGTCATAGAGAGCAGATGAAGACAACCAGACAGTACACGGTTGGATCCAGCGCCAAACCGGCATATCTCTTGACTGGCTTTCGGCACGCGGATATACTCGCTACGGACTGCACCCTGGCCCACCGGCGATTCGTGTCTGCGTAGTGCACGGCCGGTACCACGGCACCTATTAGTAGTGTTCCGTTTCCTGATACAGAATTGAGGAGATTATGGCAAGAGAAAGTACGCAGCACAAACTGGATCGGGTTCGCGCACCGCGCGTCCAGATCACCTACGACGTCGAAACCGGTGGAGCGATTGAAATCAAGGAACTGCCGTTCGTGATGGGCGTTATGGGTGACTTTACCGGCCAGCCGACCGAGCCGCTCGCCCGTTTGCGCGACCGCAAATTCACCGAAGTTAACCCGGACAACTTTGATCAGGTTCTTGCCGGCATGAAGCCGCACTTGGCCTTCTCCGTTGAAAACAAACTCAGTGACGATCCGGACGCCGGCCAGCTCAAGGTCGACCTGCACTTCAAGAGCCTTGACGATTTCGACCCCGAAAACGTCGCCCGTCAGGTGAAACCCATCCGCGAACTGCTGGAACTCCGCACCCGGCTTTCCGATCTGCGCGGCACGCTCCAAACCAATGACAAGTTGGAAGAGTTGCTGATGAAGACGGCGAAAGATCCGGCCGCTATGGAAAAGTTGAAGGGCGAGATCGGGTTGGAAGGAGACGGCAATGAGTGATGCACAGAAGGCGCAATCACAGGCGCAAGAACAGGTTCTGGAGGGCGGCCTCCTCGACCAGATCGTGGAAGAAGGGCGTGTAGGTACCGATTCGGCGGCCAAAGAACGCGGCAAGTCGCAGATCAAGGAGTTCGTTTCCCAGATCCTGCAGGGCCACATGACAGTGTCCCGCGACGCGGAAGCCACCATCAACGCGCGCATCGCTCAGATCGATCACCTGATCTCCATTCAGTTGAACGAAATTCTCCATCATGAATCGTTCCAGAAGCTGGAAGGTTCCTGGCGTGGCCTGAAATACATGATGGACCAGTCGGAAACCTCCGACATGTTGAAAATCAAGGTCCTGAACTGCTCGAAGAAAGAGTTGCTCCGCGATCTGCAGCGCGCCCCTGAGTTTGACCAGAGCGCGATGTTTAAAAAGGTTTACGAAGAAGAGTTCGGCGTATTCGGCGGCGCTCCTTTTGCTGCGATCATCGGCGACTATTCCTTCGGGAAGCACCCGGAAGACATCGAACTGTTGGAACGTGTTTCCAACGTTGCCGCCGCAGCTCACGCTCCGTTTATCGCCGGCGCAGATCCGACCATGATGAACCTGGATGGGTTCAATGCTCTGGATCAGCCGCGCGACTTGGCGAAAATCTTCGATACCACCGAGTTTGCGAAGTGGAAGTCGTTCCGCGCGACCGAAGATTCCCGCTATGTCGGTCTGGTTCTGCCCCGCGTCCTCGGCCGTCTTCCTTATGGCCGGGATACGAAACCGGTGGAAGCTTTCAACTACGAAGAGGCTGTGGACGGTACGGATCACAGCAAGTATTTGTGGATGAACGCGGCATGGGCCATGGGCGCGAAGCTCACCCAGTCGTTTGCCCGACACCGCTGGTGCGCCGCGATCCGCGGCGTGGAAGGCGGCGGCATGGTGGACGGATTGCCGGTTCACAACTTCCGCACCGACGATGGCGACATCGTCATGAAGTGCCCCACGGAAGTTCCGATCACCGATCGGCGGGAAAAGGAATTGGCCGACCTGGGCTTCATTCCGTTGGTTCACTGCAAGAACACCGACTATGCCGCGTTCTTCAGTGTCCAGTCGGCCCAGAAGCCGAAGCTCTACGACAAAGATGCCGCCAACGCCAATGCCCGCCTGTCGGCGCAGTTGCCGTACATCTTTGCGGTAAGCCGGTTCGCCCACTACCTCAAAGCCATGATGCGCGACAAGATCGGGAGCTTCATGTCCCGGTCCCAGTGCGAGACCTATCTCAACACCTGGATTGCGCAGTACGTCATCCTCGACGACGATGCTTCGGCTGACGCGAAGGCATCTCACCCGCTCCGCGAGGCGCGCGTCGATGTCGTCGATGTGCCTGGGAAGCCTGGCGCTTATCGTGCCGTCGCTTTCTTGAAGCCGCACTTCCAGCTTGATGAACTCAGCGTGTCGCTCCGGTTGGTCGCTGACCTGCCGCCGTCGGCCAAGGGCTAATCCAGCATAGGTTGACAGCCGGCGCGGTGCCGTTGCGCCGGCTTCCCATCTCGCTCTTTATTTGCGGGCGCCCCAAGCGCCAGACACCTATAGGCAAGGTGTGCCCGCTAACCTATAACCATCTAAATCCATTGAGAACACAGGAGAGTTCCACCCATGGCACAGTTTGATTATTTCATCAAGATCGACCAGATCCCGGGCGAAAGCACCGACGAAAAGCACAAGGACGAGATCGAAGTTATCGAATACAAGTTCGGTATGGAGCACGGTGATACTGGTTCCACCTCCACCGGTGGCGCCCGCACCGGCGGCCGCATCCGTCACGCTCCGTTCGTCTTCACGAAGGTCACCGACAAAGCTTCGCCGAAGCTGTTGGAAAAGGCCTGCGACGGCACGCACATTCCGAAAGCGGTCTTCACTGCTCACCGTGCCACTGGCCAGAAGCAGAAGTATCTTGAAGTGCAATTGACGGATCTGATCGTTTCCAGCTGGCAGACCAAGCAGGAAGCGGCCTCCGAACGCGGCGCTGGCTCTTCTGATGGCGCGGGCGTGATGCTCCAGTTGGAAGAAGTCGCGTTGAACTACGCCACCATCAAGTTCATCTACACCCTCACCGATCACAACACCGGTAAGCCGGCTGGCGATATCCAGGCCGGTTGGGATCTGTCGAAGAACAAGAAGCTGTAGTTTTCGCGGCGCTCGACTTTCCTCCGACAATGAACGCCAGGGAACTCTACAAAGCAGGAAAGCTCAAGGAAGCCATTGCGGCGCTGAACCTCGAAGTCCGGGACAATCCCGGCGACGTTCAGCGTCGCACCTTCCTCTTCGAACTCCTTGCCTTTGCCGGTGAATATGACCGGGCTGAAAAACAGCTCGGTGTACTAGCCACCGGTTCGGGCGAGGCTCAGCTAGGATCCGTCGTTCTCCGCGCTGCTCTGCACGCGGAGAAAACCAGGAAGGACCTGTTTATCAAACGGGATTTTCCGGCCCAACCCGGCGACGGCGATGCTGAACTCTCCGGCACGTGGAACGGACAACCGTTCAGCGTGATTGCCGACGCAGATCCGGCCATTGGCCCGCGACTGGAGGCTTATGCCGCCGGCGCCTACATCTGGATCCCCTTTAAACACATCGAATCTATCGAATGCGAGCCTCCGAAGCGCGTCCGCGATCTGCTTTGGATTCCTGCGATCGTCCGGACGGGTCCGGCTTTCAAGATGATGGAACTCGGTGAAGTGCTGCTCCCCGCTTTGACCTGGGATGCCAGTTCGTCCGAAGACGAGCAGGTACGCCTGGGGCGTCTTACCAACTGGGTGGAAGATGAAAACGGCGACGTCAAACCCGTAGGCCAGAAGATGTTCCTGGTCGGCGAAGAAGATGTGCCCATTCTCGAACTGCGCAAGCTGGAGTTTACGCGCCCCGAAGCGGAGGAAGCCACAGAAGAATAGCCCCGGGACCGTAGTCCGGGTACAACAGAAAGAGACATGCCCCTCCGCGAAGACCTCCTCACACCGATCCCCGGAGATAACCCGAGCGGAACGTACCTTTACTACGCCCCGATTTACGACAAAATCAAAGAGGCCCGGCGCCAGGACGATGACACCGGGCCCTCTGGCGTTTGGGCACGCGAGCGGAAGACCGCGGACTGGAATCTGGTCATTAAGCTTGCCGGGGAAGCGCTGGCTACGCAGACGAAAGATCTGCAGCTTGCCGTCTGGTTGACGGAAGCCTACTTCCGTAAAGAGGGATTCCCCCTTCTACGCGACTCGTTCGATATGCTCCGGCAAATGCTGGAGACGTTTTGGGATACCATTTATCCCGAAATCGAAGATGGAGACGCGGAATTTCGCGCAACGCCCCTGAGTTGGCTTGGCAATTTCGATTTGCAGATCCGCATGGCGTCCATCACCCGCGGCGGGTTAAGCGCGGTGGATTATAAGGTTTCGCAGGGCATTGGCTACAAAGCCGACGCGGAGCAAGCCAGCTACGACAAGCTGGAAGAGTACAACAATGCGGTTAAAGACGGAAAAGTAACCGGCGAAGCCTTCGATGCGGACTTTGATAAGACGCCGAAGAAATATTATGTCGATCTGGTGGAAGTCTTTGCGTCGTGCCTGGATTCGCTGGAAAACCTGCAGGTCGTCTGCGAACAAAAGTTTGGCGATGACGCCCCCGGATTCTCCAAGCTGCGGAAAGCGTTGGAAGAAACCGGCAATACAGTTCGCAGCCTGCTAAACCGCAAACGCGAGAAGGAACCAGACGAACCTCTGCCGGGTGAAGCCGTGGAGGAAGAGCCGGCGGAAGAAGAGACGCCCTCCTATGTGGAAACAGCGGCGCCGGTCGCAGCGGCTCCTGTCAAGAAGAAGACCGGCTCCCTGGCGGCAGAGCCACAGGATGCCGACGATGCGCTGGCGCGGATTGTTGGCGCCGCGAAGTATTTGCGCGAGCAAGACGCCTATTCGCCCGCTCCTTTTATGTTACTGGCCGGGTTCCGATTCGGCGAACTCCGCGCCGGCGGCGAAACCGTGGATGCCTCCCGTTTGGACGCACCGCCGACGGAAATCCGGCAGCAGATGAAAAAAGCCTCGCTGGAATCGGATTGGACGACGGTTCTGGCCACCACTGAAACCGCCCTGGCGCTTCCCTGCGGCCGAGGGTGGTTGGATCTGCACCGCTACGCCGCCCGTGCCTGTACGGAACTGGGATGGTACTACGATGGTTTCCGTAAAGGGATCGTCGCTGGGGTCCGCGCCCTGCTGCAAGACTATCCGGACCTGCACAAAATGACGATGTTGGACGACACGCCGACCGCCAACGCGGAGACGATGCAGTGGATTGAAGCGGACGTTCTTGTGGCGGGCGGAGGCGTTACAGCCAACAGTGCGCCCAGCTACGATCCCGAACCTGCTACCTACCCCAGCTACTCGGAACCTGCTTCCGAAGCGTTGGGTGCACCTCCCGATGCCTGGGAACTCGCCCAGCAGGCTTTGCGAGGCGGACGAGTGCGCGAAGCCGTCGAACTCATTGACCGCGAAGCAAAAATGGAACGTTCCGGCCGCGGCCGTTTCCTCCGGAAGACACAATTGGCCCGCATATTTATCGACAGCGGGAATGAGCCCATGGCCCTGCCGATCCTGGAACAGCTTGCCTTTGAGATTGAAACCCGGAGCCTGGAGGACTGGGAGCCGTCAGAAACGATCGCCCACCCGCTGTCGTTGCTCTATCGCTGCCTGGCTCGTACCGACCGGGAGGGAGAGACCGTCAAGAAGTTGTATGCGAAGCTGTGCCGGCTGGACCCCGTGGCGGCCATGAGCATGTTGAGATAGAGGGACCATGGCGCGCGCAGATTTGGACCAGCTCGTTACCGTACCGCTCCTCGATCGTCTGATTGACCGCGACCCGAAAAACTCTCAGGAGCCTCTCATGTCGCGCGCCCAATCGGTCCGGTTGTTGAAAGAGTCGTTACGCCGCGATATCGAGTGGCTGCTGAATACGCGCCGGATCGCCGAGGAATCCACCGATCCCAAGGCGGAATTGACGCATTCTCTCTACAATTATGGACTCCCCGATCTCACCCATTACTCGTTTCACTCCAGCCGCGACATGACGCGCGTCACCTGGTTGCTGGAAAATACGGTCGCCATATTTGAACCGCGCTTACGCAACGCCAAGGTGTATGTGGAGCCGGCAGAGCGAGGGACGCTGCAGATCAAGTTCCGTGTCGAAGGCATGCTTGTCATGGACCCCGCTCCGGAACGGGTTTCTTTCGATACGACATTGGATGTGTCCAGCCAGTCCTATACCGTGGAGGGCAGCTAACTGTGCGGGACGACCTCCTTTTCTACTATGAGCGCGAACTCACCTTCATCCGGCAGATGGGCGCGGAGTTTGCGGAAAAATATCCGAAAATCGCCAGCCGCCTCGTCCTGGAGGCGACGCAGTGCGAAGACCCGCATGTGGAACGTCTGTTGGAAGCGTTTTCGTTTCTTGCCGCCCGCGTCCACCTCAAAATCGATGACCAGTTCCCGGAAATCACCGAGGCGCTGCTCAGCATTATCTATCCGCATTTCATCCGGCCCCTGCCGTCGATGACCATTGTGGAGCTATACACAGACCTGGAAAACGCGGGCCTTGTGACGGGAACGCGGATTGCCCGCGGCACAAGCCTGCAATCGCGTCCGGTGGACGGGTTGCCGATGCGGTTTCAGACCTGCCAGGAGGTCACCTTTTGGCCATTCCAGATCTCTGGAACGCAGTGGAAATCACCGGACCGGTTGACGCCTCCGGCCCGGGTGACCTCGGCCGTCGGTTGCCTTCGGGCCGAACTCCGGCTCACCGGGCAAGCTCAGTTCGACAAGATGCCGTTGAAGGAAATGAAGTTTTATGTCAACGGCGAAGCCTCCATGGCCAATACGCTCTATGAGCTATTGAGCAATAGCTGTTCGCAGATTCTTCTCCGGGATCTGGCGCCGAACTCGCGCCGGCCTACCATTACTCTGCCTGGGTCGTGTCTGGAGGCTTGTGGTTTTGACGAAAACGAAGCCATGCTGCCCTATCCCAAGCGCTCCTTTGAGGGATACCGGCTGATCCAGGAATACTTCCACTGCCCGGAGAAGTTCTTCTTCTTCCGCCTCAAGGGACTAGAAGCTCTGGCGACTTCCGGATTCCGCAACGGCATGGAAGTTGTTTTCCTCATCGACCGTTTTGAGCGTTTTGAGCGCATGCAGCAGTTGGAAGTCAGCGTGGACGAAAAGACGCTCCGGCTGAACTGTACTCCCGTTGTCAATCTCTTCAACCAGACGGCGGAGCCGATCCTTCTCACCCAAAACAAAACCGAATACACAATCGTTCCCGATGTACGACGGCAATCGGCGATGGAGATTTTCTCGATTGAAGAAGTGGTCAGCGTAAATCCTACGACTGGCGACATTACGCAATTTGAGCCGTTTTATTCCTACCGTCATGGCACCATTCGAGAACGGCGGCAAACATTCTGGCACGCCGTCCGGCGAGCCTCCGGACGCCGCAATGACGAGGGAACAGACGTTTCCATCTGTTTAGTGGACGTGGTAGGCCGGCCGATGCGGCCCGATTTTGACGCGTTGACGGTTCGGACGGTCTGTACGAACCGCGATATTCCGGCACGCATGCCTTTCGGAAACGAGCAGGGCGATTTGGAGTCCCAGGGCATGGCGTCCATCCGCAAGGCCATCATTCTGCGCAAATTGACGCCCACGGTCCGTCCGCCGACGGGAAAAGGCGCATTGTGGCGATTGATTTCGCATCTGTCCCTGAACCATCTCTCTCTTGTAGAAGATGGGCGCGAGGCCTTGCAGGAGATTCTTCGCCTGTATGAATACGCGAGTTTTTCGCATCTGCAGAAACAGATTGCCGGTATCTCCGGACTGTCGCACAAAAGGGAATTCGCACGGCTGATTTCGGAAAACGGCATTACCTTTGCCCGCGGCGTTGCGATTGACCTGGAACTGGACGAAGAACAGTTCGTCGGCGCGGGCGCCTATCTTTTTGCCGCTGTGATCGAACGGTTCCTGGCGCTCTACACTACGATGAATAGCTTCACGCGCCTGACCGCGCATAGCCGGCAGAGGAAGGAGGTTCTCGGCAAATGGTCTCCGAGGGCGGGACGCCAGATCCTGGTCTAGACGAATTCGACAACTCCCGTCCCGGCCCGGAAATGCGAGTTCCCATGCCGCCGCCCGGCCATGCCTACATGCGCAGCCGGATGGAAGAAGAGGGGTACGCCTTTGAATTTTTTCAGGCGATCCGCCTTCTGGAGCGGCTCGCGCCAGACCGTTCTCCCGTAGGACATTACGCGCCGCCTACGCGCGAAGTCGCCCGGTTCAAGGTAAATCAACAGCTAGGCTTCCCTGCGTCAGAGATTCAGCGCATCGAATTTCTGGAGAACGGGCAGGCAGAGGTCACCGTCAACTTCATGGGCCTCACCGGCCCACAAGGCGTCCTGCCTCTTTACTACACCGAGTTCATCCGCGAACGGTTCCGCCAACGCGATCCAACCACGGCCGGGTTCTTCGACCTCTTCAACCACCGGATGATCTCGCTGTTCTTTCAGGCTTGGGAAAAGTATCGCTTTCCCATCGCCTACGAGCGCGGCGACCGGGATCGTTTTTCGCACATTCTGCTCGACCTCATCGGCATGGGTACAGCGGGCCTGCAACGGCGCATGCCCATACCGGACGACTCGCTCATTTTCTACAGCGGACTGCTGAGTTCCCGGCACAGACCGGCGAGCGGCTTGGCCAACCTGATCGCCGATTACTTCGATGTACCTTGCGATGTGCAGCAGTTTATTGGGGCCTGGTACCCGTTGAGCGAAGAGTCGCTTTGCATCTTTGAAACAGCGGATGATATTTCGGAACAACTGGGCGTCGGCGCTATCGTCGGCGATGAGGTTTACGACCAGCAGTCGGCTGTGCGCCTGGTTATCGGACCGCTGACCCTCAGGCAGTATCGTGATTTTCTTCCGGATGGATCCGCCCATATTCCGCTGCGGGAACTCGCCCGCTTTTACGCCGGACCATCCATGGATTTTGAAGTACAGTTGATTTTGGCCATGGAGGAGGTTCCCGCTTGCCACACGACACTTGGCGCGGAACCGTACCCTGTTCCAGGCCCCTATCTTGATGAAGTGCAGTTGGGCTGGACCACTTGGGTCAAGACCAAACCTCGTACGGCAGACGCGTATGAAGCTGTACTCCGTTTTTAATTCGTAGTTCCTAAATTGAAGGGAAACTCTATGAGCGTGAATCTGAAATCGCTAATCGGCAAGCTAAACTCCAACACGCGCAGCGCAGTGGAAGATGCCGCCAAACTGGCCATGTCGCGCACGAACTATTACATCGAGGTGGAGCACTACCTGCGCCTCCTGATGGATGGTACCGACAACGACTTCGCCTATATCGCCAATCACTACGGCATCAACCCCAGCCGCCTGACGCAGGAAGTCGACGCGAGCATCGACAAGCTGAAGCGCGGCAATGCGCGCACGCCGGGTATTGGCGATTCCGTCCTCAAGATGATGACAGAGGCGTGGACCGTGGGTTCGATTGAATTCAATGCGGGGCAGATCCGCACGGGATTCACGATTCTTGCGCTCCTGGCAAATGAAGAATTGAGCCGGCAGGTCAAAGAGTTTTCCAAAGAACTCCAAAAGATCAACGTCGAAGGTCTGAAAAAAGAGTTCCTTCTGATTACGCAGAACTCGTCAGAAGAGACCGCGCCGTTGGCCGGAGGAGCCGCACCCGGGGCGCCAGCCGCCGCGCAGGGTAAAGCGGGTTCGGGCAAGACGCCGAATCTCGACGCATACACGGAAAACTTCACGGAAAAGGCGCGTAAGGGCAAGATGGATGCCGTTCTCGGCCGCGATACCGAGATCCGCCAGATGATCGACATCCTGCTTCGCCGCCGGCAGAACAACCCGATTCTGACGGGCGAACCGGGCGTCGGCAAAACCGCCGTCGTGGAAGGGCTCGCCGCGCGAATCGCCATTGGCGATGTGCCGCCGCCGCTCAAGAACGTCGAACTCGTTTCGCTCGACCTTGCCCTGTTACAGGCCGGCGCCGGCATTAAGGGCGAATTTGAAAACCGCCTGAAAGGGCTAATTGAAGAGGTGAAATCGAGCCCCAAGCCGATCATTCTTTTCATCGACGAAGCGCATACCATGATCGGCGCAGGCGGACAGGCAGGGCAGAATGACGCGGCCAACCTGTTGAAGCCGGCCCTAGCGCGCGGCGAATTGCGCACCATCGCGGCCACCACCTGGAGCGAATACAAGAAGTATTTTGAAAAAGATCCTGCCTTGACGCGCCGTTTCCAGGTTGTCAAGGTGGAAGAGCCGGACGAAGACACCTGCCTGGTCATGATGCGCGGCGTGGTCAACTTCCTGGAGAAGCACCATCAGGTTCGCATCCTTGATGAAGGCGTGGACGCGGCGGTTCGTTTGTCGCACCGCTACGTCGCTGGGCGGCAACTGCCGGACAAGGCCGTAAGCGTACTCGATACCGCGTGCGCCAAGTTGTCTCTCGGGCAGAACTCGACGCCCGCCCCCATTGAAGATCTGCAGCGCCGTTTAGACGATCTCGACGTACAGGAACGAGTTCTCAGCCGGGAGCAGGCGATCGACACCGATCACTCGGTTCGTTTGAACAAGATCGCGGCCGACAAGGCAGAGGCGAAAGAGAAGCTCGAAGCGATGAAAGCGCGCTTCGAGAAAGAGAAGGAACTAGTCTCCAAAATCCGGGAACTACGCGGCAAGATCGAAGAGGCGGCAGCCCAGGCGAATGCGGCGGAAACGGTGGCCGGACTCCGCGCGGAACTCGCGGCGCTCAATGCGGAATTGGACACGGTGCAGGGCGAAGAGCCATTCATCGGTGTCTGCCTGGATGCGCAGCAGGTGAGTGAGATCATTTCCTCCTGGACTGGCATTCCGGTCGGCAAGATGTTGAAGGATGAAATTGAGTCGATGCTGAACCTCACCGGTCAGTTGACTCAACGTGTAATCGGCCAGGACCACGCTCTCGACACGATCGCGCAGCGCATCAAAGTTTCCAAGGCTAAGATGGAAGACCCGAACAAACCGATTGGCGTATTCATGCTTGTCGGCCCCTCGGGTGTCGGTAAGACCGAAACGGCTATCACGCTCGCCGATCTGCTCTACGGCGGGGAGCGCAACATTATCACCATCAATATGAGCGAGTTCCAGGAAGCTCATACGGTCTCCACGCTGAAAGGTTCGCCTCCCGGATATGTCGGCTACGGCGAGGGCGGCGTGCTGACGGAAGCGGTCCGCCGCCGTCCGTACTCGGTCGTCCTGTTGGACGAAGTGGAAAAAGCGCACCCGGATGTGTTGGAACTGTTCTTCCAGGTCTTCGACAAAGGCCGCATGGAAGATGGGGAAGGCCGTGAGATTGACTTCAAAAACACGATCATCATCCTGACCACCAACGCCGCCACGCAGCAAATCATGACGCTGACAGCGGATCCAGACACCGCGCCTACAGCGGCAGGAATTGTAAAAACCATCAAGCCGGAGTTGGACAAGGTATTCAAACCCGCCTTCCTCGGCCGCATGGTGATCATTCCGTACTACCCGGTTCGCGACGAAGCCTTGAAGCAGATTATTCGCCTCAAGCTGGGCAAGATCCAGCGGCGGCTCAAGGAAAACCATTCCATGGTGCTGGCGTACGGCGACGACGTGCTGGACGCGATTGCTTCCCGCTGTACGGAAGTGGAATCCGGTGCGCGCAACGTGGACAATATCCTCACCAATACGCTTTTGCCTGACGTCTCCAACCGGATTCTCACGCTGATGGCTACCGGGGAAAAGCAGGACAGCATTCAGGTATCGATTGCGGAAGACGGTACCTTCCAGTACGTCTAACACGTCGACTCCACATACACCCAAACAAGCGCGGGGCTCCAGATTTCTGGGCCCCGCGCGACGTTTTCCGGCCGCCGTTTGCGCATTGATAAATAGACCGCCACGGATTCGGCAGCCATGTCACAGATCACCCAAGACACACGATTATTAGAGCTACAGACACCACTGGGCAGGAATGTACTGCTGATTCGTAGCATCCAGGGCCGGGAAGCAATTTCGCAACTCTATTCGTTTGAAGTGGAGTGTTTTGCCGGCAACGATGTGCCGATTGATTTTTCCAAGCTGGTCGGCCAACCGGTCTATGTCAGCGCGGCGCTTCGGAACAATGAAAAGCGCTACTTTCACGGCATCGTAAAATCGTTCGCCCGAGGGGTAAGGACCTTTTCGGCCACCTCCTACCGCTTTGAGCTCGTTCCCAGTCTCTGGCTGTGGACACAGCGAACCCAGAGCCGTATTTTTCAACAGATTACGGTACCCGACATTCTCAAGAAAGTTCTGGAGGGGTTGGACGTCGACATCCAGATTACCGGCGATTTCGAACCACGTGACTACTGCGTACAGTACCGCGAATCCGATTTCGCATTTGCCTCCCGCCTGATGGAAGAGGAAGGGATCTTCTATTTCTTCCGTCACCGGGAGGACGGGCATACCCTGGTACTCGCAAACACGCCCCAAAGCCACGAAGATCTTCCTTTCGATAAACACCTCTGCTTCGACGAAGAGCGCGGCGGCGTGGAATCCCACGACGAAATCGTTTACGCCTGGGAAAAGCAGCAAACCCTGAAACCCGGGAAAGTTACCCTTTGGGATCACTCCTTCGAATTGCCGCATAAGAGCCTGGACGCTCAGGAACTGGTGGATGACGACCTGATGGTTGGCGAGGTGCAGCACAAGCTCAAAATTGCAGGCAACGACAAGCTCGAGTTGTACGACTATCCGGGGGGCTATGCGCAGCGTTTTGACGGCATCTCACCTTC
>DASTML010000045.1:0-2258 GCA_035714175.1 Bryobacteraceae bacterium
AATACTGTCGCCAGTGTTCTTGCCGTACAGCGCTTCCGCCTCACGCAAAAGATCTAAATTCCCACGTTGCCGGTCAACCAGAATGTCTTCGGTTGGCTCAATGCGCCACTGCTCATAGCGGCGCTGTAAGTAGGGCATCTCGCAGCAGATCTCGGCCAGGCACTCGGGGTCCGGATTCACCACCTGAACCAGATGGGAGCTAAGCTTCTTGGGCGCTTCATCCTGCGGCGTCTGCATGGCGTCCAGCAACGGGTGCAGAATGTTCAGAGACACGACGACCATGGTCCGCGCAAAGGGATCCCTGCCTTGCAACCTCCACGCCATCGCGCCCGCGTGCTGTTCCAGATCGGAGTTGTGCGGCTGGGCTTGCAGACGGTAGGCGTGCAGATACGGCTCCAGGCCCAGGCGCCGGACTGCGTAAGTATCAGGATAAGCGCCGGCAACATGCGGCCTGTCTCCCAGGCTTGGCTCAATGAACACTATTTCCGCGCCGATTTCTCGTGCCGTGCGCACCGCTTCGATAAACGGGTCGCAGGGTTCCACCGGAACGTACAGCATCTGATAGGTGGCCGCGTCCTCCTCTCCGTTTTCGGGAAGTCCTGCTTCCGGTTGGTGCGGATACATAAGCGCGGAGATTTGCGGCAACCGGTCTACGGCCCGTAAAAGCCCCTGCTCGCATTCTGACGGTAGTTCCACAGCCACGACGGCGGGACGGTCCGCCAGCAGAGCCTGCCGCACCGCTACCGCAAACTCCATCCGGCCCGGTACGACGGGGAAATACCGCCAACTGCCGCGCCGCAGACTGCCCGGGTCGTTCGCATTGTCGAACATCGTTCGCCTCCCTCTGTGCCTTGCTACTTTAGCGGCCTGCTAGTTTAGTGGCTTGCTAGTTGCGGCGGGGGGCGTATCGCATCGCCTCTTCGCCCAGAGTTTCCAGGATCGATACGCGAAGCGCTTCGGCCTGCTGTACCCGGTCCTTGGCTAGATGTTGCAGCTTGAGGGCGAATCGGGCAATGTTGATGCCGTCGCGCGCGGAGTAGCGCTCGTCGGCGGCGTGAGCATGTTGCAGGAATTCAGTCACATATTCCAGAATTTCGTCGTCGGCGAACGGGAGGTTTTCCTTCAGAATCGCCAACTCTTCGTCATAGCCGGGAAAATCGATAAGGATCTGCGGCTGCAGACGCGAGTGGATGTATTCCGGCAGGTCGAACGTGGAACTGTCGTCGTTCATTGTGGACACCAGCCGGAACAGTGGGCTGGCTTTGATCTTGATGCCTGCCACGATCGATTCGACGTATCGCCGGTTATCGAGCAGCGGGGCGAGCGATGCCCAGCTCTTCTCACTCATCCGGTTGCCTTCGTCCAGAATCACTATGCCGCCGCGAATCATGGCCGTCACGAGGGGCGAGGCGACATACTTCAACATCCCCTCTCCTTCGATTACGGGCGTCACCAGCAGGTCTTCCGGGCGGGTGTCGGAAGTAGCTTGCATGATGTACACTTCCCGTCCCAACCGCTGCGCCGCGGCATACGCCAGCGTCGTCTTGCCGACTCCGGGCTTACCGACCAGCCGCGGGTTCATAGGAATATCGCGATCGTCAATCACCAGCCAGGCGGCCAGCAACTGCCGCATCACATCTTCCTGCCCCACCCACTGAACCTTCAGTTCATCCGGGTGCGCCAAGTGAAGCAGTACGCCATCGATCTCAACAACCATAGGTCACATTTTCCCGCACTTTTGTTGACTCCCGCGAACTATTTGTAAGTCTCAGGCCCGCCTGAGTATCGGCCGGATCACGCTCCCGTGCACATCGGTCAGCCGGAAATCGCGGCCGCCGAAGCGGAACGTCAGCCTCTCGTGATCAAGTCCCAACTGATGCAGAATCGTGGCGTGCAAATCCTGGATGGTCAACACATTCTCCACGGCCCGATACCCGTATTCATCGGTTTCGCCGTAGGTCATACCGCCCTTGATTCCGCCCCCCGCCAGCCACAGGCTGAATCCGTACGGGTTATGATCCCTCCCATCCTTTCCCTGCACAAAAGGGGCGCGTCCAAACTCGCCGGACCAGACCACCAGCGTCCGGTCCAACAACCCCCGCGCCTTTAAATCTTTCATCAGGGCCGCAATCGGCTGATCCACCTGCACCGCGTTCGCCGCATGGTGTTCCCGCAGTTTGCCATGCTGATCCCAGGAATTGCCGCCGCCCAGATTCGCCCCTGGCGGCGGAACAATGGTCAATTCGATGAATCGAACC
>DASTML010000046.1:0-47421 GCA_035714175.1 Bryobacteraceae bacterium
TATGCCGACGACGAAGATCCTCTTCTTGCTGCTGCTCGTATTGGCGGCAATCACCACCACGCCCGCCGTCCAGGCCGAGGAAGATTGCTTCAGTAACTGCCAGGATGCCTATGCATCCTGTCTCAGTGGCTGCACCGTGAACCACGATTGGGGCTACTGCTCGGACCTGTGCGGGCCCTCGTATACCTATTGCATTAACTGTATTTGCGGCTTTTTCCCGTCCGCCTGCTGATCGCGCCTATCGCAAGGAGGGCCACCCGGCCCTCCTTGCCTCACGCTGGACGCTGTAACCGCGAATGCACGGCCTCAGCCGCCTTCTCCGGATAGTCACTCCGATAATGCCCGCCCCGGCTCTCCCGCCGCTCCAACGCGGCTTGGGCAATTAACAATCCCACGCGGCGCATGCTGCGTAACTCATAGTCCTGCCGCGTAGCCTCCGTGCGCCTTTCCATTGGAACGCTACGAAGGATACTTACTGCCGCTTGCAGTCCCTCTTCATTGCGAGTAATTCCGCAGTGCTCCCAGGTAATCGACCGTAGATGCGATTCTGTCATCGCAGGAAATACCTCTGCCTGCGGAATCTCGCCCGCGGCCGCGCATTCGCCTTTCTCCAACATGGCCAAGGCTGCGCGCGCACCAAATACAACACCCTCTAACAAGGAGTTACTCGCTAGCCGGTTGGCGCCGTGCACCCCCGTGCATGCCACTTCGCCTGCCGCGTAGAGCCGCGGCACAGTGGTCAACCCATTCAAATCGGTATGCACTCCGCCCATGGCGTAGTGTGCCGCCGGATGCACCGGAGCAGGCTGCTTAGTCAGATCGAGTCCATAGCGCAGACACGTCTGATAAATGCGCGGGAAATGGTGCTCCATCACTCCCGGACCAAAGTGCGTCATATCCAAAAACATGTGCGGCGAGCCGGTCCGCGCGATCTCGCGGACAATCGCCCGGCTCACCACATCGCGCGACGCCAGTTCATCGGTGAACCGCTCGCCCTGCGCATTGCGCAGAAACGCCCCATCGCCGCGCAACGCTTCCGACAGCAAAAAACGCGGCGCGTTGTCCAGGTGTAGAGCCGTCGGGTGAAACTGGACAAATTCAATGTCCCGGATCACCGCCCCCGCCCGCCACGCCATCGCCACGCCGTCGCCCGTCGCCACGTTCGGATTGGTCGTTTCTTTGTACACCCGGCCCAGACCGCCGCTAGCCAGCAGCACCGCCCGCGCATAGATCGGATGCCGCTGCCGGTATCGCGCGTCGTAGGCCACCGCTCCGCGCACTTCGCCGTCTTCCAGCAACAGATCGGTCACCGCCGCAAAACTCAGGAACCGGATATTGGCCAGGGAAGCGGCTTTCCGGTACAACGTCCGTGAAATCTCGCGGCCCGTCGAATCGCCATGCGCATGCAGAATCCGGTTTCGCGAATGCGCTCCCTCACGCCCGAACACCAGCGCGCCGCCCTCCCGGTCGAACTCCGCGCCCCACTCCAACAGCTCTTCAATCACGTGCGGCCCTTCGGCCACCAATGTATGCACCGCATCCGTATCGCACAGCCCGTCTCCGGCCTGCAGCGTGTCCTGCTCGTGCAGCGTCACCTCATCGTCATCGGAAAGCGCCGCCGCAATCCCGCCCTGCGCATACTCTGACGCCGACTCATGCAGCGTATCCTTTGCCAACACCAGCACCTTTCCAGATGCCGCCAGTGAAATGGCGGCCCGCAATCCGGCCACCCCCGCTCCAATCACCAGGTAGTCACAAACAATGCTGTCCGACGTAGCACGCATACCCCCATGGTACAAACGAAAAAGGACATGCCCTCACACGTAGTCACAACCGGAGCCCAACGTTACGAGTGCCATATCGAGCGCGGCATCCTCGCCCGCGCCGCCCAGCACCTCCCCGCCAAAGCCGGTAAAGTCTTTATTATCACCACCGAAGACGTCTGGAAACTCCACGGAGCCCAGATGACTTTCCCCCACGAACTCATCTTTTTCCCCGGCGGCGAACCCAATAAACGGCTGTCCGTTCTCGAAGCAATGGCCGACGAAATGCTAGCCAAGGGAGCAGACCGCTCTTCGGTCATCATCGCCTTCGGCGGCGGCATTGTTGGCGACGTCGGCGGCTTCCTCGCCGCATCCTTCATGCGCGGCATCCCCGTCATCCAGGCCCCTACCACCCTGCTGGCCCAGGTCGACGCGGCCATCGGCGGCAAAACTGGCGTCAACCTCACCGGCGGCAAAAATCTCGTCGGAGCCTTCCACCAGCCCCTCGCCGTTCTCATCGATCCCTCCGTCCTCGAGACCCTCCCGCCTCGCGAATACCGCGCTGGGCTTTTCGAAGTCGTTAAATACGGCATCATCTCCAGCCCCGCTCTTTTCCAACTCCTCGCCGAACGCCCGGCAGACGTCCTTGCTCTCAAACCCGACGCCGTCGATTTCATCGTCAGCGACTCCGTCCGCATCAAAGCCGAAGTCGTCTCCGCCGATGAAAAAGAAGGCGGCCTCCGCCGCATCTTGAACTACGGCCACACCCTCGGCCACGCCCTGGAAGCCGAAACCGGCTACTCCCGCCTCCTCCACGGCGAAGCCGTCGGTTACGGCATGAACGCCGCCTCCTATCTCGCCGAACACCTCGGCCTCCTCGCCCCGGCCGATGCCGCCGAAATGCGCCGCGTCACCAACCTCTACGGGCCCTGGCCCGCCGTCAACGATCTCAAACCCGAAACCCTCGCCGCCCACACGCTCAAGGACAAGAAAACCATACAGGGCACTACCCACTTCGTCCTTGCTGAGAACATCGGTACTGTCCGCGTCGTCAGCGGCATCCCCGCTACCGACGTCGTGGCAGCCGCCGCGGCGGCCCTCTAACGCATGACTCTCGAAGCCGGCAAAGGGACCACGCCGCCCGGAGCGGCCACCGAAGAACAAGCCGCCAAATACGTGCGCGGCATGTTTGACCAGGTGGCCCCACGCTACGACCTGCTCAACCACGTCCTCAGCTTTCAAATCGACAAGCTCTGGCGTCGCCGTACCGTCTCCCGCGTGCGCCCCATCCTCGAACAGCCCACCGCCACCGTCATCGACCTGGCCTGCGGTACGGGCGACCTCACCCTCGCCATGACCCGTGCCGGCCGCGCCCGCGTCATCGGCAGCGACTTCTGTCACCCCATGCTCACCGGCGCCCGCGCCAAAAACGCCCGGCTCCTATTTGAAGCGGACGCCCTCACCCTCCCCGTCGCCTCTTCTTCAGTCGATCTCGTCACTTGCGCCTTCGGCTTCCGCAACTTCGTCAACTACCGCCGCGGCATGACGGAAATTCTCCGCGTCCTGAAGCCCGGTGGCACCGTGGCGATTCTCGAGTTCTCCACGCCGCCCAACGCCGCCTTCCGCGCCCTCTACGGCTTCTACTCCAAACAGATCCTCCCGCGCATCGGAGCACTGATTAGCGGCTCCAAAGATGCCTATACCTACCTCCCCGAAAGCGTGCGGAAGTTCCCGGATGCGGATGTTCTGGCGGAGGAGTTTAAGGAGGCGGGGTTTGCTACGGTGGAATTCGAACGGCTGACGATGGGCATCGTCGCCTTGCATCTCGCGAAAAAAGGGGCCGCGCGGTAGCGGCCCCTCTCGTGCAATCTACAGCAGCGCGGTAGGCCGGCGCTTCCAGCCCATGGTTTCCAACGCGCCGATGTGCGCGCCCGCCTGCGTCAGAATGTGGTGCAGATCGTTGCCCAGGCTGATGAACGGGAAGCCCTTGTCCAGGAACTCCTGCACGCGCGCCGTGCCGAACAGGAACACGCCCAGCGCCACGTTGTTCTTCTTCGCCGCCGCGATCAGCTTATCGGTCGCCGCGCCCAATTCCGGCGAGGTGTACATGTGCGGGAACTCGTACTTCTCGTACAGGCCCATCGACATGCAAAGGTCATTCTGGCCCAGGAACAACATGTCCACGCCCGGAACGGCGGCGATCTCTTCGATGTTCTCGATGCAGCTAGCCGTCTCCACCTGCAGGGCGACAATCGCGTTCTTGTTCCAGTTGCCCGCATAACCCAGCAAACCGGCCTTGTTCATGCTCCGCTGCGGGAAGTACACCGAACGCGTACCCGCCGTCGGATACAGCGCGCAGCTCACCGCGGCCCGCGCCTCTTCGGCCGTATTGATGTAGGGGACCAAAATGCCGTCGGCGCCCAGGTCCAGCGACTGCTGAATGCCCTGGCGATCGTCATAGCCGCCCACGCGCACGAAAGACTTCGCGCCGCCGCTGGCCACGCCCGCCAACATCGCCGACAACTTTTCGTAGTTCATCGGCCCGTGCTGCGTATCTACCAGAAGCCAGTCATAGCCGGTGTGCGCAAGCTGTTCAACCACCGTCGGGCTGTGCGAATTGACGAAAATGCCGAACTTCGACTTCCCTTCGCGCAACTGCTGTTTGAATTCCGCGCCGGTAACCGGGGTATCTGCCATTGTCTTGTTCTCCTAAATAAAGAAAGCTCTTTGGACTATACCCAATGCGCGGACTTGAGTCCAGAAATCCACCGCGGAGATGCCTTGACCCGCGTTCCCCCGGCTAGAATCGCCCACCCGTCCGCCACCGCCCGCAGTCGCGCCACGTTCACCGCCGCCGAACGGGACAAACGCGTAAATTGCGCCGGGTCCAGCCGTTCCAACACTCCTTCCAGCGTTCCGCGCACAATATGCGTCCGTTCGCCCGCGTGCAGCACCACGTAGTTCCGGGCCGATTCCATCCAATCGACAGCGCCCGCCTCGACAAAATACGTGATTCCTTCCTCCCGGATCAGAATTCGCCGCAAATACCCGGGATCCGCCCGCAGTTGCTTTGCCGCCCGCTCCATCGCCGCCGAAAACCGCGCCGCGCTTACCGGCTTTAGCAGGTAGTCCAGCGCCCGCACCGCAAACGCCTCCACCGCGAACTCTCCGTGCGCCGTCACAAAAATCGGCAACGGCGCCGTCTCCGGCCCGAGCTTCGCCAGCACGTCAAACCCCGTCCCGCCCGTAATTCGCACGTCCAGCAGCACCAGGTCCGGTCGCCGTTCCTCAATCACCGTCGCCGCCGCGTCCACGGAAGCCGCCTCCCCCGCCAACCGGAACTCCGCGTGCGCTTCCAAAAGCCGCGCCAGTTTCCGCCGCGCCGGCGGCTCGTCGTCCACAATCACCACCGTCTTCACGCCGCCACCCGGTACGGAATCGTCACCCGCACCACGGTGCCGCACCCCGTACGCGGTTCCAGCGCCACCCGGCCCCCTGCCCCGTACAGCCGTTCCAGCCTCTGCCGTGTATTGCCCAATCCAATGCCCAGCCCGCTTCCCATCGCCGCGTCCGCGCCTTCATCCTCTACCGCAATCACCAGCGCCGCACCCTCTCGCCGCGCACGGATCGCCCGTAGCCCATGCTTCACCGCATTCTCCACCAGCGGCTGCAGCAGAAAGTGTGGAGCCGCCGCCCGCCCTATCCCCTCTTCGATCTCCCACTCCACGCCCAGCCCATTCTCAAACCGCGCTTCCAATATCGCCAGATACGCCCGCGTCGTCGCGATCTCATCGGCAAGCGTCACCTCCTGCGCCGGATGCCGCGCCAGCGCGTCGCGCAGATACTCGCTCAACTGGCATAGCATCTCGTCCGCCTTCTTCGGGTCTTCATACACCACGGAGCTGATCATGTTCAGCGTGTTGAACAGGAAATGCGGTTGCAGTTGCAGCCGCAGATTTTCAAGCTCTAACAACGCCGTCCGCTCCCGGTGATCCCAAAAGATCGTCACGCCGCAGATAATCGCGTACACAATCAACTGCATCGGCAATTCCATGAAGTAGCGGATCCACAATATGCCGTAGTCGTACCGGCCCATCCCCAGCGCCGCGAACGCCGCCAGCCTCGTCACGTAGAATCCCGTCGTCAACAGCGCAGAAAAACCGATCGCCGCCGGCACGTGAATCCACGCCGTCCCCCATCGCGGCGGTGTGCGGCGGGCCAGCCGCATCACCAGCGGAGCCGCCAGGCCAATCACCAGCGCCGACGACATTTCTTCAATGAACGGAATTCGCCAGGGAATCGGGTCCTGTCGTGTCACATGGTCCAGATGCCGGTAGGCAAACAGGAACAAACCCAGCGCCGCGTAAAGCAGTACTTTCATGGCAGGCGGAAGGCGACAATCGAATCGCCCACCGGCGAAAACGGATTGTCATGTCCGCCGGCCGCAATAACCACATATTGCCGCCCGCTAGCCGTCTGGAACGTCATCGGCGTCGCCCGCGCTCCCGTCGGCAACTGGGCGCGCCACACCTCTGCTCCGTTGTCCACACGAAAGGCGCGCATAGATGCATCCATCGTAGCTCCAATGAATACCAACCCTCCCGCCGTCACCATCGGCCCGCCGAGATGCGGCGAACCCAGACGCGCATCCCCCCGCAGCGCCCCCAGCGGAACCTGCCAACGCAGTTGCCCGGTCTCCGTGTCAATGGCCGATAGCGTCGCCCACGGCGGCGGCGTGCACGGCAGCCCCGCCGGCGAAAGCAGGATCTTCCGCTGCATCGCAAATGCCGTCCCGCGCTGCCGCGTCGTTTCCCACCCCGGCGAATTCGCCCGAGCCTGTTCAAAATCGGCCTGCGGAATCAACCGCACCACCGCTGCCAACCGGTTCGCCGGCGCGATCAACAAATGATTCTCCGGGTCCCACGCCATGCCTCCCCACGCCAGTCCCCCAATGTTCCCCGGATACACCAACGTTCCTTTCTCCGATGGCGGCGTAAAGATTCCCTCGTTCCGCAACCCCGCCATCTCCGCCTCGCACGCCGCACGGTCTTTTTCCGTCGGCCCCCACGCCTCCGCCGCCTCCATCCGTTGCGGCGTCAATGCCGCCGGCCGGGTAGGGAAAGGCTGCGTCGGCGACGCCTTCTCCCCCGGTGCGTCGCTCGCCGGCACGCGCCGCTCCTCCACCGGAAACAGCGGAACGCCCGTCGCCCGGTCCAACAAAAACAGGTGCCCGGTCTTGGACCCTGCCGCCACCGCCGGCTTTCCCCGCCAAGTAAACAGCGCCGGCTGCGATGCCACATCGTAGTCCCACAAATCGTGATGCACCGTCTGGAATCCCCACCGCAACCGCCCGGTCTCCGCGTCCAGCGCCACCACCGAATTGGCATGGCGGTTATCCCCTGGCCGCATCCCGCCAAAATAGTCCGGGCTCGCGCTCCCCGTCGGCACGAACACGGTCCCCGTGGTCTCATCCACCGACAACAGACTCCACGCATTCGCCCCGCCCGTCTTTGCATCCTCCATCGGGTGCCAGGTCCAGCGAAGCTTCCCCGTCCGCGCATCGAATCCCCGCACCTCGCCCGAAGGCATATCCGTCCGTCCGTTATCCGCAATCGACGATCCCACCACCACCACGCCCCGCACCACCACCGGCGGCGAAGTCTGTTGATACTCTCCCGCCTCCTTCGGCGCAATCCGCAATCCTTTTGTCAAATCCACCGGCGCAAAATCCGCGCACAGTTTCCCGGTCGCAGCCTCCAGGCAAAACAGCCGCGCGTCAATGCTCCCGAAGTACAACCGCCCATTCCAATGCGCCAGACCCCGGTTCGCGAAATCGCCATAGGAAGCATCGCGATTGATCTTCGCGTCAAACGCCCACTTCTCCCGCGCCGTCTCCGGGTCCAACGCAACCACGCGCCCATTCGGCGTCGAAATATACAGCGTCTCTCCCACAAATAGCGGAGTCACTTCCAGCGCCGGCGGCCGCCCGCCTCGCAACGCCCGCGTCATCGGCTCGCCCGTGTGGTACACCCACGCCTGCTGCAGGCTCGCCACATTGCCGGTATGGATCTGTCGCAGGGGCGAATACTTCGCCCCCGTCTGGTCTTGCCCCGCCGCCGCCGCGCACAAAAGAAGAAGCGTCCATCGCATACCCTCAGTCTGCGCCTTCTCTCCCTGTACGGAAAAGGAATCGCGGGATGAAATGACCAGTTTCCGGGATGAATCCCGCTAGAATAAGCGCACATGCGAAAAAAGCTCTGGATTGCCGCAGCCATCCTCTCGGCCGCCGTGGCCGGCTGGGGCTACGCCAGGCTCGCCCCATACCGCATACTCCTTCCCAACGAACCCCGCCCCCCGCAAACCCTCCTCCTTTCCCAAAACTGGACGGACGAACAACGCGCCGCTTTCCATCACACCGCGCAGGGCACCCGGCTCCTCCCGTGGGACTGGTTCATGGCCCTCGAACAGCCCTGCCTCTCCCTCTTCTCCCCCTGCGGCAACCTCGCGGACCCGCAATACCTCACTCGCTTCGGCTTCATCCCCTCCGACGAACTCCCGTCCAACCTCCCCATTGGCTTCGCCCGCCAACACAACTTCCACGATCCCCTTCGCAAAATCAACTATCCCGTCGTCGGCATCACCTGTGCCGCCTGCCACACGGGCGAACTTTTCTACAAGGACCACGCCATCCGCATCGAAGGCGGCCCCGGCCTCGTCGATCTTGCCTCCTTCCAACGCGCCGTCGGCCTCGCCCTGGGCATGACAACAAAGATCCCCGGTCGCTACGGCCGCTTTGAGTTCCGCGTCCTCGGCGCCAACGGGACGGAAGCCCAGAAAACAGCCCTTCGCCGCGAACTCGACGCCTATCTCGCCAGCGGCGCCGGCGAGTTCTCTTATGCCGCCCAACACCGCATCTATGACAACCCCGCCGGCTTTGGCCGTACCGACGCCCTCACTCGCATCGGCAACCAGGTCTTCGCCGTCGATCTCAACGTCTTCGCCAACTTCCGCCCCGCCAACGCCGCCGTCCGCTTCCCGCAAATCTGGGATGCCCCCTGGTTCACTTGGATTCAATACAACGCCTCAATCGCCGATCCGCTCGTCCGGAATATCGGCGAAGCCCTCGGCGTTCGTGCCCTCCTCAACCCGGCCGATTTCGATAATTCCGTCGACGTCGCCGCCCTGAACCAGCTCGAAACCATCGTCGCTGGAGCCTCCCCCTACACCGGCCTTGCCTCGCCCCGATGGCCCGCCATCTTCCCCAAACTCGATCCCGCCAAAGTTCGCGCCGGCGAAGCGCTCTACGGCCAACACTGCCAGGGCTGTCATCTCCCGCCCCCGCATAAATTGGCGGAAGACTACGCCGCCCGCGAGCCCCGCTATTGGGAGCGCACGGCTGCCGGCGTGGCCTTCCTCAAGGTCACCGAAATCAACATCCAAAGAATCGGCACCGATCCCCGCGCCGCCTTCGACTTCCGTAGCCGGACCGCCGATTCCGGCCCCCTCAACCGTGGCCTCCTCACCGCCGCCGAAGGCTTGGATCACGTCACCCGCACCATCGCCAACGATTTCTTTGACAGGAACAAATTCTCCCCGCAACAGCGTCTGGCCTGGACTGGCTATCGCACCCCCGGCGCAATCGCCGTCCGGGACCGGCTGGTTTACAAAGCCCGCCCCCTGAACGGCATCTGGGCCGCCGCGCCGTACCTGCACAACGGTTCCGTGCCTAGTCTTTATCACTTGCTCTCTCCGCATACGGAGCGCCCCCGGACTTTCTACACCGGAACCAAGCGCTACGATCCGGAATACTGCGGCTATGAAACCGCCGAATTCCCTGGCGGCTACCTGTACGACACGGCCCGCGAAGGCAACAGCAACACCGGCCACGAATTCAACAACGGCGCCCGGGGCAACGGCATCATCGGGCCGCTCCTAAGCCCCGGCGAACGCTGGGCGCTCATCGAATACCTGAAATCGCTCTAGCGGCGCATCGCCGCGACTGACTCTTCTCGTCCTGGCGCAACAGTAGCCGCAATCGCTGGACTACTGCGCTTTTGCCGGTAGAGCTGCTCTCAATCGAACAACGCTACTGTACGCCGTCCTGGGCATCGCTGGCGTTGCAATCGATAATGCTTCCCACCGCAATCGTATGCACCTCCCGGCCTCCGTCCTTGGAGCGCGTCGTGTAGGGCAACCGGTAGGAGGCATTGGGCTTCCCCAGCATATTCGTTTGCAGCGTCGCCGGTACGTGGATATCGCTTTTTCCTGTGCCGGCGAGAGAAAAGCGCCGGCAAAACACAAAACAAAACTTCCAATGGCAGCATTCATGCAAACGAGACGGAAATACCCGGCTAACCGTGGTCATCGAAACAGCAATGGAGCCGCCGCCTTCGCGCTTCGGTTACCGGCCCGAATCGCCTCAACTCGTGACATGGGTTTACAGTGCCCCCATCGTCTTGCCTCCCGCGCGGTGACGGCTGCCAAGACCTGGCCTTCTCGCGAAAGGACGGCATTCGCGTAGGGCGGAGAGAGCGGCTGTGCCGGGGATACGTCGGTTCCACCTCCCTCGGCATCCCGAATTTGGGCAACGATATACTTGACGCAACCATGAGTGAGATGCTGTTTGCTTGTCCGTGTTGTGGCAATCTCACGCTCGACGAACAGCCGCCGGGAACATACGTTATCTGCGAAGCGTGCGATTGGGAGGACGATCCTGTTCAGTTCGCCAATCCTGACCTCGAAGGTGGCGCAAACGCCCGTAGTCTGAATCAACAGCGGACGTGGCATGACCAAAATGCAAGAGATGCGTCGGGCAATCTCCTGTATCCGCCGGATTCCTAGCTCTGTGATTGCGTCAAGTATATTGTTGCCCAAATTTGGGTGTCAGTATACTTGACGCACAATGCCATCCAAACGCCAGATGTGCGCGATTGTTACGGCATCATAGGGCTTGGATGGCCTTCCGAACGTCGTCTCTGTATAGAACTTCGACGCAAGCGATTTTCTCGCTAACCACGTCGAGGATCAGCATCCCTTCAGTCGGCGTTAGTGCCACGTTGCGGTGATCGGAGCCGTAGGCTCCGTTCTGTTTCGGACGTACGTGGAAGGTCGCACAGAAATCGTCACCACAGCGGCAACGCTCAACGATCCGCAAATCCGGAACTTGGGCCGCAAGGTTCGGTTCGTTCTGTTCCAAGAGAAGCTGTTGAAGCTCTTGCGCCAGCCCCGGAAGCAGATGAGTGAGCAGCGGCGACTCCGAGACCGACGCGCCATTAGTCGGACATGACATCGCGCTGATTGTCCGTCGCTCCTCACCTCATTCGCAAGATCACGACGGCCGACTCGTCCCGTCTACTCGTTTACTCGATTGAAGTTGTCCGTGCCGTAGTTCCGGCGTACTCCTTCGTGACTTGATCCTACACTCGTGCTTCTCTTTGTCAGTTTTCAGCGTCGGGCAGTTGTTCCGGTAATCGGGGATAGTCAGGATATCGGTTGCAGTAGCTTCGCCCAGGAACTCAGAAAGTTGGAACCGCATAGCGTCATCAATCCCTCGACTATTGAACCGGAGCGTCTGCTCGGCCAAGTAGCAGAACAAAGGAAACGGAAATGCGCTTCGGACGGCGCCGCAGAGCCTTGTGCATGTTCCGGGTCTTCTGTCCCCCAAAAGTCTCATCGCCTTCGATCGGACCGCACGCCTTGTGGAACGGCCCGGCCTGAGGTGCAAACCGGATTCGATGGAGCGATGCGGTTCCATCAAACTGACGCCGTTCCGGGAACGGGGGATGAGCCAAACTGCCGGTAGCCGCTTGTTCAGGCTGATGGGTGAATTCTCGAGGGAAATACCGATTTTTTCACGCTGACCTGCTTTTTACACGTCTCGCACTTCCACTGAAATCACCTCGCTGGATGGCAGAAGAACCGGATAGCCTCTAGGAGCGTCTTCGGGTCGTTTGTGTCGTTGAGTCGCCCATTCCAGTCTGTCCCGCTGACGTCGCCTGTCTCCACGCCAGGGGCAAGTACCGGTTCTCGACCAAAGACGACCCGCCATCGTGAACCAGCGGAACGTATCCGCCGCTACCAAAGGCGGCCAAGGCGTCTGGACTGTCCACACGATCCTCATCGATCTCGCACGTCGGATTGAGGTCGCATTCCATTCGATCACAGCAATGCTTGCTCATGGAACCAAATGTGTCGCTGCCCCAATCTGCCTGCGTCACGTCCCCGCCATCATTTCGATACATCGTTATCCACGCAACCAGGGGTACCCTGGTAAAAGTGTCCTCATCAGTACAGGAGTTGATTCAGCGGAATCGCGATGGGGATTCCGCTGCCTTGGAAGAGTTGCTTCCAGTCATGTACAACCAGTTACGCCGCATTGCTGCCCGCTTCCTTCGGGAAGAGCGCCCCGGCCACACCCTGACCCCAACCGGCGTCGTCCATGAAGCCTACCTCCGCCTCGCCGGAGCCGATCTCGCCTGGGAAGGCCGCGCCCATTTCCTCGCCGTTGCCTCCGGCGTCATGCGCCGCGTCCTCGTGGATCACGCCCGCAACCGCAACCGCTTCAAACGCGGAGCCGGAGCATCCCCCCTCTCCCTCGAAGAGGTGCGCGAACTCGCCGCCGGCAACCTCGATCACATCATCGATCTCGATGAGGCCCTCCAGCGTCTCGAAGAGTTCGACTCCCGAAAGGCCCGCATCATCGAGTTCGTCTACTTCGGCGGCCTCACCCAGGAAGAAGCCGCCGCCTCGCTGCGCGTCTCCGTCATCACCGTCAATCGGGATCTCCGGTTGGCCAAAGCCTGGCTCGAACGGGAACTCGCCACGCCCACCGTCCCATGAACGCCCAGCGCTGGGAGAAGATTCAGGAACTCTTCTACCGCGCCGATGAACTCCCGCCGGCCACCCGCGCTCTCTTCTTGCAAGACGTCTGCGCCGGGGACCGGGAACTCCTGCTCGAAGTCGAAAGCCTCCTCGAAACCGCCCACGCCGACCCCGGCCGTGTCGAGGAGTCCGTCGCCGCCGTCGCCGGACATATTCTCTCCTCGGACCCCGCTTTCACGCTCCAGCGCGTCGGACCCTACGAAATTGTGCGGACCCTTGGGGAAGGCGGTATGGGCGTCGTCTATCTGGCCCGCCGCGTCGATGAAGAGTTCCAACAAATTGTCGCCCTCAAAATCATCCGGCCCGCTTTTTCCTTCCGCGACGCCACGGCTCGCTTCCGTGCCGAGCGGCAGATCCTGGCAAACCTCGTCCACCCCAACATCGCCCGCATGCTCGACGGCGGCATCACCCCGGGCGGCCAGCCCTATCTCGTCATGGAGTACGTCCAAGGCCAATCCATCAGCCAATGGCGTCAACAGCGCGGCCTGCGTCTCGACGAGGTCCTCGAACTCTTTCGCTCCGTCTGCGCAGGCGTCCAATGCGCCCATCAAAGTCTGATCGTCCACCGCGACATCAAGCCCGCCAACATCCTCGTGGACCGTGACGGCATTCCCAAACTGCTCGACTTCGGCGTCGCCAAGCTCCTCGACAGCGAAGGCGTCAGCGACTCCCCCTCCACCCGCATGATGACGTTGGAGTACGCCAGCCCGGAACAGATTCTTGGCCGCCCCGTCACTACGGCGACCGATGTTTATGGCCTCGGCGTTCTGCTCTTTGAACTCATCACCGGCCGCCGGCCCTATCTCCCGGCTTCCCAAACGGCTCTCGCCTGGCAGCACCTGATCTGCGAGACCGACCCGCCCCGCCCCAGCACCCTCGCCTCTGTCGATACCGACGTCGACAATATCATCCTGAAAGCCATGCACCGCGACCCGGAGCGACGGTACGCCACCGCCGCGGAGCTTTCCGAGGATATTCGTCGCTACCTCGAAGGGTTTCCCGTCTCCGCGCTTCCGGATAGCGTCGGCTACCGCTCTCGTAAGTTCATGCGGCGTCACCGGGCCGGGGTGATTATCGCGGTGCTCGTCGCGAGCCTTCTGATTGGTTTCGGCGTCGCCATGGCCGTGCTGGCCCGGCAAGCCGACACGGAACGCCGCAGGGCGGAGCAGGTTTCGAAATTCCTCGTCAACCTCTTCGCCGACGGCAACCCGGACCGTCTCGGAAAGCAGGAACTGACGACCAGGGAAATGGTGGACCGCGCCGCGCGCGAGGTCGACAAATTGGCCGGCCAGCCGGAGGTGCAATCCGCCCTCCTGGATTCCTTCGGCCTCGTCTACGAAAGTCTAGGCGCCTGGGACGAATCCCGCGCCCTGCTCCGCCGCAGTCTCGAAATTAAGCGGCGCGTCTATCCTGCCGAAAGCCTTCCTATTGCCGAAACCGCCAAAAACCTCTCCGAGCTTTGCCGCCGTCAATTGGACTTCCAGGAAGCCGAGACCCTCTGCCGGGAGTCGATACGGATTCGACAGAAGCTCTTGGGCGCGCGGCACGCCTTGGTGTTGGTTTCGCAAAATACCCTTGCTTTGATTCTCCAATCCACCGGCAGAAAGCACGAGGCCGTACGGATTTTCGAGGATATCCTCACGGAACGAGCCGCGCTCCGTACGCAGAACCACATGGAGACGGCGGTACTCAGCAATCTGGGGGCGATCTACGGAGAGTTGGGAAACTTGCCGGCCGCTGAACGGTACTTGCGGGAATGTATCGCCATCCGTAGGGTCAAATTGGGAGCCACTCACCCTCGCCTGGCGCTGGCCCTGGCTAGGCTCGGCGAAGTCTTGACCGGCGGGGGGAAACTGACGGAAGCCGAGAAGGCGTTGCGGGAGAGCCTGCAAATCCGCCAGACGCTCTTCGGCCCCATGCACCGGGAGGTAGGAAGAACCTGGATCCTCCTGGCCGAAACGTTGCGAAAGCAGGATCGGCGTCGCGAGGCGGCTGACAGCTTGGCCTCGGCTAAGGCGATCGGAATGGAGGAGGCCGATGCCGGTGATTTGCTCTATCAGCAAGCGCTCCTGGCTAGCGCCAACGGCAACCGCCAGCAGGCCTTACGTCTGCTGAAGGAATGCATCGAGCGCCGCACTGCCGACTTCGGCCCCAGCCACGCCAGCGTCGCCCGGGCACGCGAGGCCCTCGCCGGCCTCGAACCCGCCCGCTGAGCGACTTTCTGCGTTCGATCTCCAGAGTCCACAAGTCACTCCCGGCATTCAAACCTGTCTGGTCGCTCTTTGACAAATAAGGGACACCCTCCAGCTTCCCGGTCAGACAAACCAATCCTCCTGCTGGCGGTCGCATCTCAGCAACCGCCAGCAGGCCTTACGTCGGCTGAAAGAATGCACCGAGCGCCGCACTACCCACTTCGGCCCCAGCCACACCAGCGTCGCCCGGGCACGCGAGGCCCTCGCCGGTCTCAAAACCGCCCGCTGAGCGACTGCCTGCGTTCGATCTCCAGAGGCCATAGGTCACTCCCGGCATCCAAACCCGTCTGGTAGCTCTTCCACCGGCTGCCGTATAAATAGGGGACAGCCTCGGAGACGGGCGCGGAGCGATTCCGGCCGCCCCTGTGATGCAATAGCGAGATGATTTTTCGGGTTGCGGCGCTCCTCCTGGCCACAGCGGCGTTCGTAAACGCGGACGGCTTTGTCCAAAGACCGGATGGCGCAAAAATTGCCTACTACGTTCGGGAGGGGAAGGGGCCAAACCTCGTGTTGATTCCCGGAAGTTGGGGCGACAGGCAGGTGTTCGATTCGTTTATCCAGGCGCTCCCGGACAACCTGCGAGTAGTCGTGGTCGAATTGCGAGGCCATGGAGACAGCCAACCGCCAGCCGGCAATCCCACCATGGAAACGCTGGCCGATGACGTTCTCGCTGCCGTCGACGCGGCAGTCCCCCGCAAGACACGGTTCTACGTCGGCGGCCATTCTATCGGCGGCATGCTGGCAATCGAGATCGCTGGTCGGCGTCCCGGTCAAGTGGCCGGCGCGATCCCCATTGAGGGTTGGGCGCACCATCTGGTACAACAGGAAGCGTTTCCGCTCCCCGCCGTCTCTCCGCTCACACCGGACGAAGAACAGCGAAACCTCGCCAACCATGCCCGGGTAAAGGATCGTATGACCCCGGCCCAGCGCACGGCCTTCGGGTCGGTCTGGCGCAAATGGGACGGAACGAAGATATTAGCCGAAACACCGGTACCATTCCTCCAAATCTGGGGCGACCGCGGAAGGCCGCGCCCCAGCCGTGCACAGTTGCGAATTCCGGAAAAGGCCTCCATGGAGGTGGCGTGGATGCCCGGATCCACGCATTCCATCTTGATCCAACGGCCTGGCGAAGCGGCCAAGGCTACCTCGCAATTTATACAAAAGAATGAGGTTACCCACATGTTCGCCGCGCCCGGTCCACCGGCCCGGCTACCCGTGGAGGCATTCACCATCTATCGCGCGGAAGAGGGCGTTGCCGGGTTCAACATGCACCCCTACCTGGCGTACCACCAGGGGAAATTCTGGGCGATTTGGAGCAGCAATCGTGTCCGGGACCTGCAGGCAGGGCAATATGTGCGGTTTGCCGTGAGCCCCGACGGTAGTCATTGGTCCCGGCCGGCAGCCGTCACACCGAGCGAAGAAGGCGCCAATTATCGCTATTTTGCGCGCGGTTTGTGGCTAAAAGATGGCGTTTTGTACGCACTGGCAGCGCGGGATGAGGCGGTCCGCCCTCTTTTCGGACCTGGATTGGAACTCCGTGGGTACCGTTGGACCGGCTCCCGTTGGGAGGGGCCGGTAGTGGCGGCAGCAGATACAATCAACAACTTCGCGCCGGAAAAATTGCCAAATGGGCAGTGGATGATGTCCCGTCGAGACCACAAAATGCGAACGTCCATGCTAATCGGCGGCCTCGACCGGATGGATGCGTGGAAAACCGTGGACATTGCGGCACCAGCGGATGGGGCCAAGCTGGACGAGCCTATCTGGTGGACGCTACCTGATGGAGTTTTGACCGCTGCTTTCCGGGACGGCAGCAACTCCCGGCGCTTCTATCGAGCATTTAGTTATGACAACGGTAGTACATGGACGTCCCCAGTTCGGACGGATTTTCCGGACGCCACCGCTAAGTTCAATGTGCTCCGGTTGCGGAGCGGGCTTTACGTCATGGCATCCAACCCCAACCCTTCCGGCAAACGCAATCCGCTGAGCCTGTCCGTCTCGCAGGATGGACGGATTTTCTCGGCACAAGCCATCCTCCGGGATGCTCCCACAGTGTACCGGTACGCCGGCAAGGATCCTGGCTACGCGGGATATCACTATCCGCAATTACTGGAACAGGGCCGCTACCTATATGTAATTCACGCAGAGAATATGGAAGATATAGTACTCTTGCGGATTCCTTTAGACGCGGTCGAGCGGTTAGCGCGCTAGGGAGCCGTACAACTCGGGCCGGCGGAAGCGGAATAAATATTCCGGCTCTGCACGCGCGGCTCGGAGATCGGCGGCATCCAATTCCTGCAACAACAGATCGCCTTCCCCCTGTTCCGCCAGCACTTCCCCTCGCGGTCCAGTGATCATTGCCCCACCGGGAAACGTCTGGCCTACACCGACCGCCGAAACACTACCAATGTAGTTCGTAGCAATGCCAAACACGCCGTTCTCCTGAGACCGTGACCGCAACGCCGGACCCGCCCACGCCGACCAGCCCTGCGGAGTGACAGGCGGAGGATCCGCGGCAAATGGGTAGAGCACGATTTCCACGTTCTGCACAGCGAGTAGACGCGTGGACTCCGGCATCAATGCATCAAAACATATATTCACCCCTAGACGCCCCAACGGCGTATCGACAACTGTAGGAGAAGGACCTCCGTTGTAGAACGGCATCTCAAACATGGGCACATGCATCTTGCGCCAATATCCGGCCAGCCCCTGGGGCCCCACAAGAATGTGGGTGTTATAGAGTACGTTGCCGGCGTCTTCCAGAATTCCTGCCGCAATGTAGATCCCGATTTGCTGCGCGGCGCGGGTGAGCGCTTTCACCGCTGGACCGTCCAGGCGCTCCGCCGTATTTCGCGCCAATTGCAGCGCCTCCCGAAGCCAGGCGGCGTGACTGCCTTCCGGGTGGTTGGGTAAGAATCCGGTGAGCGAAAGCTCTGGAAACAGAACTAGTTTGGCCTGTTGCGCGGCGGCGCGGCTGGCATGGTGGGCAATCTGTTCCAGGTTCTGATTGGTGGCGCCGGGCTGGCCATTGCTATTGGCGGCGGCGACAAGTAAACGATCTAGCAAAGCGAAATGACACTCCCGAGCGTCAGGATAGCAAGCTCGCTCAAAACCAGCGCTACGCCGCGGCTCCAGCGGTAAGGCTTTCGCGAGCCGCCTCCGCCATTTTGCCCATCGTCACCCATTGCCGATTCTCTTGTTGAATGACGGCCAAGCTTTGCCGCAGGTATCCGATCTTCTGCTCCCTGTCTCCACCGGCGCGCTCCAAATGCATTCGCTCGCCGCCGGAAAAGTCTTCGTCACAAGTCAAATCGGCCGGATGCACCACGTAGTAAAAGAAACGGCGAGCCCGCACAGCGGCACGCAAGAGGGAAAAATGCCGTTCCCACCCAAGCAAAAAGCCGGTGGTATGCCAAACCGCCATGCCGAACGGCCCGGGCGTCGTCGGCACCGGAAGCACCGTCACGCCGCCTTCGACGTAGGGCTCCCGGGATCCAACGATCGGTTGGAACCAATCCCGGCGATTCAACACGCGCCGCAGCTTCTCGGCATGCCCCAAGTGGTTCAAGGCGTTTTTGATCACGAACGGGTAATAGAGCAGCGACGGGAAAAGACTCATGTCATAGCGATAACCCAATTCGCTCAACAAGCGCATCAACTGTCGGGAATAACACCACGCCGGGGAGATGAACCCCCGGGGCATAGTTCCGACTACCTCCGCCAATCGATCATGCGTTCTTACAATTTCGTCCCGCATCTCCCCCAAAGGCAGCGCCCCCAGATCCGTATGGTGGTTCCAGGTGTGGTTGCCGACCTCGTGCCCATCGCGTGCCAGGAAACGGAGCCGTTCACAAGCGAAAGGGTCGTCCAGGTCTCGCCCAATGGCGTACAGGGAGTAGGGAAAGGAAAATTGCCGCCCAAGGTCCAGAAATCGGTCCATCACCTGCCGATAGGTGGGATCTACATAGCCCGCGGGATAGCCAGCCGCCTGGGCCATGGAGTCCAGGTGTAGAGCGACCGCCGCATATCCAGTGGTTGGGGCCACGAAGATTTATCGGCTTACCCGGAGATTAACTTTAGCCAATAGTCGCAAGAATGGGCGGCGGCTGTATGGCGGCCGGCGGCAACACGTTGTAGGTATTCTCCAAATCAAATTGAACGCGGGACGCGGCGTCATTGGCAATTCCCACCATCGTGTTCCAGGAGTTCACCTGCGGATAACATTGGGCGGTAGTGGCCAAGTACAACCGGCTATCTCCGCAACGCATCCGGGGCTTGTCCGTCTGGTAGCCCAGCGGCCAGACTGGCTCCACAAACGGGGCACGAAATACACGGATGTCTTCGATCCATTCGTCGGAGAACTTTGCATTGAACGCCCGCATCGCCTTGAGCGCCTGGAATTTAATATCCCCGTCCGGCTGCCGGTACAGCTCGCTTTCGCGGCCACAGTAGTTCAGTAGGTATACCAAATGGCGCCCCCCTGTTTGTTCCATCGGAACGACATGTGTAGTTTCCACCAGCCCCTGGAACGGAAACCCCTTCTGAACAATGGCGTTCCAATAGTTTGGCTGCAGCCGTTTCTTCAAAATGGCAACTGCGTTCACCACGCCCTGGTAGGCTAATTTCTGCCGCGGCACCATCGATTCCAACTTGCCCTGCGCGATCCCGTGCAATAGCGGAAGCGGCAGCGTGGAAACAGCAGCATCGTACGTTTCCCAGCGGCCAGCCACGAGAAGCTGAATCGACCTCGGCCCTTCCTGTACGCCCGCCACCGCCGTCCGCATCCGGATCACGCCGCCCATCCGCCGGATCTCATCGCGCAACCGGTCGGCGATATGCCGGTAGCCGCCGTTGACATATCCTTTCACTTCTTTGGCCGAGCCTTTTTCACGGCGCAAACGGGTCCAGAACCAGTAGGCGGGCACTTTGGCGTACATATCGCCGAATTTGGCGCGAAGCAACGGCCGCCACAACTGCGCGAACACCTCCGAACCGAAAATGCCCTCCAGCCACTCCGACACGCTCACACGATCCAAGCCCTTCGGATCATTCAACAACTTTGCGATGTAGGCGCCGCCGAAGGCCGTCCGCAGCCGTCCCCATAGGCTCAACCCGCCGAAACCCAACAAATCCAGCGGCGTATTGAACGGATACAACTTCTTGCCGTAGAGGAAGCCCATCTTCGTTTCCGTCCAGGAGATCTGGTCCGACAGCCCCACCTCCTGCAGCAACGCGAGCAGGTTCTCATCGGTGTTGATCATCACATGGTAGAACTGCTCCATGGTGTGACCCTCGTGCTGGAAAGTCCCGCCCAGACCGCCCAACTCCTCCGACGCTTCCAACAACGTGACGCGGTTGCCCTTTTGCAACAACCGGTAGGCGCTCACCAATCCGGAAACGCCTCCCCCGATGACTGCCACACTGTTCTGTTTCGCGTTCATGAGAATCCCCTTCTACCCGCTTTTCGACTCGAACAGACCGGACTTTAGACTACTCTTCCACCACGAACCGGCCGCCGGCCAACTTGGCGTCCGCCCACATCGTGAGGGTGGTCCAACCAGCCAGCCGCATCAGCGACAGATGCGCCGTAACCGATTGATAAATATTGATCTTCGACTCCCCAAACTGGCGGCGATCTACAGGCATGGGCAGTTCTTTCACACGGAAACCGAGGAACATGGCGCGCACCATAATCTCCGCGATGGCCGCAAACCCGTTTGCATTGAACTTCACCTTTTTGATTACTTCCTTGCGGTAGGCGCGATGCATGGGCGTGAAGCTGTGCACATCGTTTCGTAGAATCGCCCGGTACACCCAGGAGGCCCCCTGGCTCAACATCTTCCGGACCGGGTGCACCGAACCGGCGCCGCTGGCGGGGTGCCATGGCGACGCGGTGACGATATCGGAGCCCTCGTTCAGCATCTGCACCATCCGCGGCAGCGTCTCCGGCGCGAAAGTGCAATCGCTATCCATCGAACAAACGATGGGGCTCGCGGAGTTGGCAAAGCCGGTCCGCACGGCCGCGCCAAGTCCTTTATTCACAGGATGATGCACCACTCGCGTCCAATCGTTCTGTTCCGCGATCGCATCCAGCGCTTCTTTCGTGCCGTCTTTCGATCCGTCGTTGACGAAGAGGATTTCCCATCCGTCCAGTGCTCCTTGTTCGCGCATCGCTCCAAGGCGGCGCATCAACTGAGGGAGACCGTCGATTTCGTTATAGCAGGGAATGATAAGGGTAACGAGGCTGGCCATTGCTTGCTCCAAGGTGTCTTCGGGACAACCTCAGTGTGCGGAGCAGGCCTGTAGCGTTTACCTATCCATCGGTACCTCCGCGCGGTTACATTTTTGCAGAGGACACTTAGAACCATTGTCTGGCCCTTGGTACTATCTTTTTTGTATTTTCAATACGTTACGGTGATTTCGATGGTCCGGGGGCGTTGCGCGCCCCGGTAACCGGCCCTTGACGGATGCCCTCTAACAAGGACCTCGGCCCACGGGCGAAGATAGAACGATGCCTACCCAAGCCCTGCTGTTGGTTTTGACAGCGGCCTGTATTCACGCCACCTGGAACCTGCTTGCCAAGCGTGTTCGCGGCGGCATGGAAGTCGTGTGGCTCTATTCCTGCGTCGGAGCCATAGTCTATGGCCCGTGGGCGATCACGGAGTATGCGCGGGAGTGGGACCGTTTGGGTTGGCGGGAAGCCGGGTCGATTGCCGGAAGTTGCTTCTGGCAGTTGGCTTACTTTGTGTGTCTGCAAAATGCTTACCGGCACGGCGATCTGTCTCTGGTTTACCCGGTGGCGCGGGGTTCCGGTCCCCTGGTGGCCGCATTGGGTGCGTTGGCGATTTTCGGGGAAACGCCAACAGCGTCTGCGTGGATGGGTATTAGCCTTATCAGCGGCGGCGTGCTGTTTTTCCTCCGGGCGGGAGCGGGTGTCGGTTGGGGTCTGGCGACCGGACTGCTGATCGGCATCTATAGCCTGTGGGACAAAAATGCGGTCTCCGGACTGCACCTGCCGCCCGTCCTAATGGAGTGGACAACAGACCTTTCGCGCGCCATCGTTTTGGCCCCGCTTGCCCTGCGGCGGCACGGCGAAACCGCCGGCGTATGGAAGCGGGACCGCCTGCGATTAGTCCTTATTGGAGCAATGAATCCATTGAGTTACATTCTGGTACTCACGGCATTGACGATGGCCCCATTGCATCGCGTGGCGCCGCTGCGCGAGATTAGCATTGTGCTGGGAGCAATTCTCGGAGCGCGCTTTCTGGGCGAACAACAGGGGCGGCGGCGGCTGGCGGGTGCGCTCGTCATGGTCGCCGGCGTACTCTTCCTCACCGGCTGTTCCGCCGAGCGGCCTGCCTTCCAACCCAAGTATGAGCGCGGCATCGATCTTCGTGTGGCCGTCCCCCCCGCTCTGCCCGCCGCCCCCGCCGGCGAGGGCGACGAGGCCGAAATTCAGTTTCGCGCCGCCCAGTCCTTCTATCGCGCGGGCCGTTGGAACTTCGCCATTCCCGCTCTTTCCGAAGCCCTCGACCACGACGACGACCGCCAGGATATCCGCTACTACCTGGCGGCCGCCCTTGTGATGGCCGGGCGCGATGCGGACGCCGCGGTTTTGCTCGACGAACTGCTGGAGACCCCCTGGGCCTCGCGCGCCCGCGCACTCTACGCTCGCGTCTTGTACCGGACGGGCAAGGGCCGCGAAGCGAGAGAAATGGCCGCCGAAGCCGCCAAGGAAGACTTTGACGCCGCCGGTTGGCTGGCCCGCTACGACCTGCTATTCGGCCCGGAAGCGATCCGTTGACCTCCGCCGGCCGGCGAAATAGGAGGATACGCCATACTGAGTGGGAGAGCTTATGAACCTTTCCAGACGGGCGTTAGGCAAGATCTTCACATATTTGGGCCTGTTCCTTACGGGAATGGGGATGATCGGCCTCCTGGGGCCCTACATGGAGATGCAGCGTTCCAGCAAAATCGCCGCGCAGGTTCTTTCCAACGACATCGGATATCGCCAACCGGGCGTATTCGCGTTCCGGTTACAACTGAAGTGGGGCAATGCGGAAAACGAGCAGCGGACGACGCTAACCACGCCGGTCCATGCCGCCTCCGAAGAAGCGGCGCGTGCGGCTTACCGCGGCAAGCATTTGCAGCCCGGCCAGACCTACGAGTTCTACACCGATCCAGAACATCCCGAACGAATTCAACCGTTTAAGGGCTACAACTGGTCTACGTTCGGTATTTTCGCCGGCGTCGGCGTGGCCGGTCTCGCCGTGTTTCTAACCGGCATGTCCATTGTCAGAAAAGAACGGTCCGGGCGATAACTACCGTCCCGAGGAGCCGAATCCGCCGTCGCCGCGCACGGAGGCCGAAAGCTCACCCTCTTCGATTTCGACGGCTTCATACCGGGCGATGATCATCTGGGCGATCCGGTCGCCTTTGGAGATCTGATAGGGTTGGCGGCCCAGGTTGATCAGGATCACTTTCAGCTCTCCGCGGTAGCCGGGATCAATCGTGCCAGGGCTATTGGGAATACTGATGCCAAACTTCAGCGCCAGACCGGAACGGGGGCGGATTTGGGCTTCATACCCGGCGGGAAGTTCCAGCGAAAGACCAGTGGGTACCGCCTGCGGAACGTTAGGCTCCAAAAGGGCATCGGACACGGAGCAGAGGTCCATGCCGGCGTCTTCCTCGGGACCATGGGCATACTGCGGGATGACGGCGTCGGCATGAGTTTTGCGTATACGAAGTTTCATGGTGTGGGATGCTGGATATTTCAGTATGCCTGAGTGGACGAAGAGACAGGTGATAGCGGTGGCGCCGATGCCGCCGGAAAAGAGCGCCTATGCGTTGGCGCGGTACAGCCGGTCGGCGGACTCCATTGTCGACTCGTTGGCGTGGGTACGCACTCACGATTCTTCGAAATTTTTGGAGAGTTTCTACTTTCAATACGGGCATGCCTCGATTGCCGATCTGGGACATATCGTCCTGTGTTTCGAAGGAATTTCGGAACTGGCGGCGGCCGAGGTGGAAGACGAACCGCTTTGGGATGGGCAGGCTAAGTCCTCACGTTATCAAGACTTTGGCCAATTGGGATTTGTCACGCCTCCAGAATTGACGGGAGCGGAAGCGGCCAGCTATGAAGCGGCGGGACGGCTGTTGCTGGAAGCCTACCGCGAGGTACACGATGCCTCTTTCGGGTACTTGACCGCGCAATTGCCGCGGCCGGAAGAGATGAAGCCGGACGCCTACCAGCGCAATATTGCCGCCCGCGCTTTCGATGTGGCCCGCTACCTTCTGTTCTGGGGCGTGCCGACGAACGTGGGTCAGGTAACCTCGATCCGGACGCTTGAAAAGCAGATCCAACGCCTGAAGGCCTCCCCCTATGCCGAAATGCGCGCCATCGGCGACGAAATCGCCGCCGCCTGCGCCCGCGAACCGGCGTGCAAGTGGGATCTGAATCACCCCGTGGAGCCGCTCGCCCCCACGCTCGCCAAGTACTGCGCCGCCGACCAGCATTTGCGGGAATCGCGCGACGACCTGCGCGTTTGGGCTGCGCAGAACCTGGGTTCGTTTGGCGATTTGTCCAGCGATGCCGTCGACCTTCTGAAGCCGGCGGAAACGGCGGCCGACATTGTGGCTACCCTGCTGTATCCGGTCTGCGATTGGTCGTTCCGCGCCCTCTACGACTGGGCATGCGGCGTTTCGTCCGCTGTGCGCGCAGAGGTGATCGACACGGCGGTGCGATCCCGCGGCCGGCGCGATGATCTGCTCCGGGAATTCCGGGGAAACCTGTATTGCTATGACATGGTGATGGACATCGGCGCCTATCGCGATTTCCACCGGCACCGGCGCTGCCAGCAGTACCGGCAGGCCTACACTGGTGCGCTGGGGTACGACATGCCTGAGGTTGTTTCCTCGGCTGGCGTGGAAGATATTTACCGCAAGGCGATGGATACAGCCATCCAGTCCGTTCGAGCCCTGCCCGCTCCTGGTTCTGACTATCTGCTGCCCTTCGGCGCCCGCAACCGGTTCCTGTTCAAGATGGACTTCGCCGAAGCAGAGTACATTGCCCGGGTCCGAAGCGGGGTAAAAGGGCACTTCAGCTACCGGAAGATCGCCTGGGAGATGAAATGCGCCATGGAGCGGCTGGAGCCTGAATTGGCGCGGCTGCTGGAGGCAACTCCGCCGTGGATCGAAGACCCGTTGAAGCGCTAGCGCTCATACCGCCGCTTCCAGCACTTTCATCTTGGCCGTCAGAGTCGTACGCTTCATGCCCAGCATGTCAGCGGCCTGACTCTTATTGCCGTTCGTCCGGCGCAATGCCTGCTCAATCAACGACCGCTCCAACTTCTGCACCGTAAGTTGAAGATCCATTCCAGCCTCCGGCATCGCCGCCGGATCAGGCGCCGGAGCGGTGGAAACGGGACCGGCCGTTCGCGGCAAAGAAAAGTCGGCCGGATATAGAGTTTCGCGTTCCCCACTGAGGATAATCGCGCGTTCCACCGTGTTTTCCAACTGCCGCACATTGCCCGGCCACCCATAGTGCTGCAGCGCGTCAATGGTTTCCGCAAAAACCCGCTTCAGCGGCAACCCCTCCGCCCGGCAGATCTTTTCCAGAAAATGATCTACCAGCAGCGGGATGTCCTGCCTACGGTCCCGGAGCGGTGGAATGTGAATGGGCACCACGTTCAGCCGGTAGTAGAGGTCCTCCCGGAACTTGCCGCGTTCAATCCGGTGTTCCAGCTCCGCATTCGTCGCGGCAACCACACGCACGTCCAGTTTGACGGTCTCGCCGGAGCCTAGCCGCTGGCATTCGCGCTCCTGCAAGACCCGCAACAACTTGGCCTGAACCTCAAAAGGCAGGTCGCCGATCTCATCCAGAAATATCGTGCCACGCTGGGCCTGTTCAAACCGTCCCGTGCGCGCCTGCATGGCGCCGGTAAACGCTCCGCGCGTATGGCCGAACAGTTCGGCCTCCAGCAGCGTATCCGGCAGTGCCGTGCAGTTCACCGAGACCAGCGGCCCCGCCGCCCGTGTGCTCGCCGCATGCAGAGCGCGGGCGACCATCTCTTTCCCGGTTCCCGTTTCACCCTGGATCAATACCGTGCTCCGGCGCGGCCCCAGAATCCGGATCGTGTCGAAGACCGGTTGCATCGCAGGGCTGTTGCCGACCAGAAAATCCCGCCATGGTTCACGCGTTGCTGCCGGCGGCGGCGCCGACGGCGTCCAGGCGGCGGCGTCTTCCGCGGCGTCAAAATAGTCCGAGGCTCCCAATCGCAACAGGCGCAGAGCCTCGCGCGCCGGGCCGTTTTCGCGCAGAAAGGCGACCGGTAAATGGGGATGGCTGCGTTGGACACGGTCGAGCAGGGCCTCCGGCGCTTCCCCGGAGAAGGGAAGAGAAATCAGTACGCCGGCCGGACGAAAGGCGCCGAGCAGCAGCATCGAGTCCGGCCCCGTTATGTGCAATACGTCCATCTTCCAAATTTCCTCATGCCGTCTATCGTCGGCCCTCCGTGGGAACGTTAGGCCGGATTTTTCCGACCGGATAGTCCGAAACATGGCGGAGTCTTATACTGTTAGGCTGAACACGATGGCAGGACGCTCACTAGGCCCGGTCCTCCTGGCGTGCGCGTTCCTCAGCGCTCCCGCCGGAAGCGGACAGGCCGTACAGAACGCGGGTTCGCGAATTGACGCCGCGCGCGCGGAAAAGGCCTATGCGGCCGGCTTGGCCGCGGAGGGCGAGAGCCGCTGGAGCGAAGCCTTGGAAGAGTTGACTACCGCCATTCTCTATGGCGAAGGTCTGCGCGACGCCCAAGTGGCCCGCGCCCGGGTGTACCTCTCCATGCGGCGCCCCGCAGATGCTCTGAATGACCTGAACAGCCTGCTGAAACGCTTTCCCGCCGACGCGGAGGCCCTCTCTATGCGCGCCGCCCTCCATTTTGCGGCTAAAAGGTATGAAGAGGCGCGCGCCGACTGGGAATCCGCCATCCAGCACGAACAGAAGACAGCCGGCAACTACTTCGGCCTGGCCCGCGCGCAGGCCGCCCTGGCCAAACACGAACCAGCCATCGCCAACTTCACCGCCGGCCTCCTGCTGCAGCCCGCGGATGCCAGCGCCTTCAAGGACCGCGGAACCAGCCACATGGTTCTCCGCCGCTATCGCGAAGCGATCGGCGATTTTGCCCAATTCCTGTCCATCTATCCCGATGACGCGGAAGTCCTGGTGGAACGCGGTTTCGCGCATGGCCAACTTGGTGAGTTCGACATTGCCGTTGTCCAGATGACCAACGCGCTGGCTGTCCGGCCGGACCACGTCCGTGCGCTCTTCCTCCGCGGCGAAGCTTACCGCCGCCTGAACCGGAACGCCGAAGCAATCTCCGACCTCTCCCGCGCCATAGAACTTTCCCCCGCTCAAGCCAATCTCCGCCTGGCCCGCGCTGCCGCCTATACCGCCATGAACCGTATTCCGGAAGCTTTGGCCGACCGTACCGAAGCCATCCGGCTGGACCCCGCCAATGCCCGTGCCTATGTCGCCCGCGGCGGTTCGTTCCATCTTCTGGGCCGGCATGAAGAGGGCTACGCCGACCGCACAAAGGCCATTCAAATGGATCCCGGCCTCGCCGAAGCCTGGTTGGCGCGCGGCAGCGCCTACTACTTAAACGGAAACTTCGATCTCGCCATGCGCGACCTCACCCGCGCGCGTCAATTAGCCCCCAACGATGGCGAAATCGCCGCCGTCTACGCCAGCGTACAGAAGCGCGTGATCCAAGGTCCCCCGGTCGCGTCGGTGGCCGCTCCGGAACCCCCGCCTCCTCCCCCGCCTGCGGCCGTGCCAACGCCGGAGCCAGCGCCCGCGCCCACGTCCGTGCCCGTCGCCGAAAAGCCGACGCCGCCAGCGGCAGTCCCTGACAAGCCGAAACCCGTCTCGGCGTCCTCGCTGCAGGAAGAGGGGCGCCGGCTCACCGCCGCCAACAATTTCTCCGGCGCCATCGCCGCTTTTACCGCCGCACTGGAGAAGAACCCCAAACTCACGCTCGCCTGGAACGGACGAGGCTACGCAAAAATGCGCATGGCGGCTTACCAGGCGGCCATCGAAGACTTCACCGCGGCCATCAAGCTGAATCCGAACTACGCCAACGCCTACCGCAACCGCGCGGCCGCCTTCCGCGCCTTGGGCAATGCCGGCATGGCCGCCGAGGATACCGAAATGGCCAAGGCGCTGGGCGAGTTGAAATAGCGGCTCAGTACTTCGCCGTCGTCAGGCGGGGCTCTGTTTCTCCGCGCAGCCAGATCCGGAGCGGCGCATGCGGCGCAGGCGCTGGCCAAGGCATCTCGATGTCCAACTTCTGCGCCTCGCCTTCCGGAGCCGGCAGCGCGGTGACGTCGCGGTTGACTTCGGGCGTCCAACCGCTGCGTTCCAGCGCCTCCAGTCCTTCGCCGCGCAGTAGACCCTTGAAGGAATCGGGCTGCGCACCGGGATCGTTCGAAAGTTCGAAGCCGGAAATTACCGGCAATCGGACGGTTTTGCCGATGCTGGCCGGATTGGAACCCTCCACGGTCGCCGTCAGGGTGCAACCCGCCGGTGAGTTGGCGGGCAGCGTAAAGTAAAGCGTATCCAAGCCAATCGGCCGCACCTCCGGCTTGGGCGCGGTCACGCCGTGTTCCTTGCAAGTCAGGGTCACTCGCGCTCCGGTAGGCAGATTTTGCACTTTCAGCGAGAACGCGGCGGGTAGGCGCGTATCGATCTCGTCGTCCCGGCGCTCCACGGTGCCGGCCTCCTGCGGCGCGCGCGTCACGGAAGTAATCAGCGGCTTCGGACCCATCGCGCGAATCGCATTCGCCAGGCGCAACGGCCGGGCCAATCCTTCCACGTGCGCCTCCACGTCAATCTCGGGCGGCGCTTTCGCGTTCAGCGTCACGCGCGCCTGCCGGCTGGAGGCGTTCCAGTCGATCTCCGCATATTTTGAGGTCAACCGCTCGATCCGCTCCAGCCCCTTGCCGTCCAGCACCACCGTCTCCGGCGTACCCTGGTGAACCACTAGCGGCAGATTGGCCACGGCCGGGGCCGGTTGATGCACCGGCACCGGGAGTTCCACTTTGGAGCCCCCCTGCTGCGTCGCCGTCAGCACATAATTGCCCGCGGGCAGGCTGGACGTGTTCACTTCGAATTCCAACCACTGGCCGTCCGGGCCGGGCGCGTAGGGTAGCGCGATGGGCTTGGCCAGAGCATCGCCGGTGCGAAGGATCTGCAGGCTGTTGACGAAATACGTGGGTGCGCCTTCCAGCCGTGCCCGTACCGGGCCGCTATTGGTAGTCAGCCGGTCAGCGGAATCAGTCGCCAGCCGCAGACGCTCCAGGTCCGGCAGCGGCAGCAGTTCCACCTCACCGCCCACCTGTACGCTGGTCCAGTCCCAATCGGAAATTAATCGGTAAACGCCGGGTTTCGCCTTCGGAGGCACCTGGCCGATCCGCACGGCTTTTTCATTCGCGGGCACCGTAACCGGCACCTCCACCACGTCTCCCTTATCGCTCACCAGCTTCCACCGGAACGCGCGCCCCGCCATGGCCAGCTCGCTGTCAGGCGCATCGATCGCCACGGTCGCCGGCAGGCCGATGGCCAAATGGGCCGGACGCGCCAGGTGCAGGATGGGGGCTGTGCCCTGCGGCAGGCGGCGCGCCCACAAATATGCGAATTTTGTACGGCTGGCGGTCGTCTTGGCGGCGCAGAGCGTCGGTTCCGGAGCCTCCCGCAACAGGGCGCTGCGAAGTTCCGTCTTGGGGAACATCAACGAACGCATATTGAGAAACAGCGCCGCGCCGCCGCCCGCCAGGCCTACTGTATTGCCGAAAAACAAACCAGCCACCGAACCCGCAAGAATCGCCGACTGCTGCCAACGGGCCTGCGGTTCCGGGGCCAACGGATCGTAGGAGCCGATCGCAGGATTCAACGTCCGGAACAACGAGAGCGTCTGCTGGTCCAGCGAGGCGGTACGGTCCAGCTTGGCTCCGCCGCCGGAGGCCGCCAAGCCCTGCAACGCCGCCTCCACCGCGCGGTCATCGTTCTGCCGCCGGCCCGAAAGAGCGGAGAGAACAATTTCCGTTTGTGCCGTTTTCTCCGAATATTCGGCCAACTGGGCGATCAGTTCCGGATCTTTGGTCGTCGCGTGCTTCATCCGGTCTTCGTCCAGCCCACGCGGCCCGTAGGCGACGGCGATGGCCGCGGCGTCTTCCGGCAGCACCCATTCCTGCCGGGCGTTGCCCTTTTTGGTCTCCAACAGGCGCAGTTCTCCCGTGGAGGGCGTCAACAGCATCAGCGCTACCCGCGCGCCGGAAACGTCCATTGGCACAGGCGGGTCGGAGGGAAAGAAAACAACCGAATCCCCTTTTTGCAGGCGGTTTACGCGGTCAATGGGGATCGGATAGGCCTGATCCGGACGGCGTGCCTCCAACCGAAAATATGCCACCGCGGAACCGGCCGGACAGACCGGAGCCGCGGTGGTAATCATTGTTAAGAGAGGCAGGAGGAGAGCAGTATTCCGCACTCTTTGTATCAGACGCATGAGGTTCCCAAAAAGTCGAAAGGCTTGCCCGGAAAGGCTGGCCGGGGAGTTACGATAACGGAATGGCAGGCACGGCGATTGCGGGAGCTTCCGGGTTGACGGGCCAACTGGTGCTCAATCGGCTGCTGGACACCGGGGCATTTGACCCCGTAGTAGCCATCCTACGAAAACCGATGCACCGGAATCACCCCCGGTTGCGCGAAAAGGTTGTGCAGTTTGACTCGTTGGATGCGCTGGCGCCGCTCCCCGTTTCTTCCGCCATTTGCTGTCTGGGAACCACCATCCGGAAGGCAGGCTCCCGGGAAGCGTTTCAAACCGTCGATTTCGGCTACGCTGTGGCCTTCGCCCGCTGGGCGCGGCAGAACGGCGCCCGGCACTTCCTGTACCTGTCCTCCGTCATGGCCAATCCCTCGTCAGGAACGTTTTACCTTCGGGTAAAGGGGCAAACGGAGGAAGAATTGTCGTCGCTCGGCTTTGAGCGCCTCGATATCTTCCAACCCAGCTTCCTCCTCGGGCAGCGGGCAGAGCCGCGTACCGGGGAACGAGTCGGGCAAGCGCTCTTTTGGTGCCTGGAATGGGCCATGGCCGGGCCTTTGGAACGGTTTCGCGGCATTCCAGCGGCCACCGTGGCCAAGGCGATGGCCGCCCGTTGCAGCCGGCCCCAGGGAGAGCCGGGCATCCGGCGCTTCGAGTGGCGCGAGATCACGGAGTTGGCGCAAGGCTAGGTGGAGAGGAACACTTTCGCAACCACATTGGTCAGCGCGTGTGTCACCATCGCCGAACGAACCGACCCGGTGGCGAGGTACGACTTGGCATAGAAGAACCCCGCCGCCGCAGCCACTGTCGCGAAACGCCAATTGGGGAACTCCCCCGCCAACACATGGACCGACCCAAAGATGACGCAACTGGCCGCCAGCCCAGCAGCGGCCCCGAACCACTTTTGGAAATTGGTAAGCAGCAGGGCGCGGAACAGAATCTCCTCCCGCAGCGCAACGAAGATAAAGTGGCCGAGAAAGGTGCCCACAATGGCCAGCGCCAACCGGGCGGGTTCCGTGGGAAAATCGCGGACCTTCACGAAGCCGATCGGAATACCGACGGCCATCACCGCGGGCAGCAACAGTACAAACCACCGGACGCCTTCTTTCCATTCCTGCCGGGTGGGGAAGAAACCGAATGGCTCCACCACGGGCTGCCGGAAGAGCAGGACCGCGAAGAGAAGCGTCCGCAACCAAGCCAGTTCGCCGATGATCGGCGTGGGGGCTTTCGGCCAGGGAACGAAGTACAGCAGAACGGAGAGCTTGCCCAACGCCGCGGCGCCGTAGACCAGCAGCAGCGGGACGTCCAGCCGCGGAAATCGCAGGTACCAGAAGGCCAAAAAGCCGGCAATCGCCGTCGTAGCAGCCATCTCCCATAGCTCGCCGCCGCCGGCCAGGAGCCAGGTAAATGTCGTGAACCCCGTCAGCGCGAAGGCCAGACGCACCGGATTCCACGCGGCCAGCCGCGCCCGCGCCGCCAGCGAGCCGGTAGCCAGAAACAGCGCCCCTTCCATGAGAAACGCGGCAATGATCCCCGCGGCCTGTACGAAGGGGATATTCTGTTGGTGCATGTATACGGCGGCGCCAACTCCGGCCAGCGGCAGGACGGTGGACAGAGACGCTATCAGGGCGTTCATACGCGGGGCCGCATGCATTGTCTTAGTATCTGCCATCGGTTGGGGCGCGGACCCGCCTCCGGGCTTGGCCCGCAGAGCCGCCGAACGGGAGTCAGCCAGCGAGTCCGTTCGTTTGCAGCATATGTATCTGCAAAAAGTGCTGATTGAGGAGATGTCCTCGAAGGGGTCCAAAGCCGGCGAATACAGGGAACACCGCGAGGTTATCTTCTCCCCGGCCGGTGAACGCTCTGAAAAAGTGGTCGGCAGGCCCGTGCAGGCACTGGCGCGCCTGATTCTCACCGAAGAGGACTTTCGCGATCTGCGGGAAATTCAGCCGCTCCTGCTCACCAAGGACAGGCTTTGGCTTTATACCACTACCTACCGCGGCGAAGAAACGGTGCAGCAGACCCCCTGTTGGGTCCTGGAGGTCAAGCCCCGGCAGATTTTGGATGGCCAGCGGCTCTTTCAGGGCCTCATGTGGATTTCACAGAGCGATTTTTCCGTCGTGCAGAGTGAAGGGCAGGCGGTTCCGGAGATTCTGGGTACGAAAAAGGAGAATCTCTTTCCGCGTTTCCGCACGATCCGCCGCCGGATGCCGGACGGTTTTTGGTTTCCCGTGCTCACGGTGGCCGATGATACCCTGCCGTTTCGCAACGGACCGCTACGCCTGCGCATGCGGGTGGAGTACGCCAACTATCAGAAATTCGGCACGGAAACCGTTATTCGTTTCGAGGAATCGCAACCGTGACGCCGGCCGGGCTTTGCGCCGGTTGCGCTCACAAACAAGAGATCCGCTCGCCGAAAGGCGCGGTCTATCTGTTGTGCCGTTTGGGGTTAACGGATGACAACTACCCCAAATATCCGCGCCTCCCAGTGCTCGCCTGCCGCGGCTATCTCCCGGCCCCCGATTGACAGGACGCGCCGGGATTTGCGAAGAGTTGGAAGGGAACCCGATGGGAATAGCTGAACGCCGAGCCCGCGCGAAGGACGAACTGCGCCAGAAAATTCTGGCCGCGGCGGTGGAGTTGTTTGTCGAAAACGGCTACGAAAGCGTCACCATGCGCGGCATTGCGGACCGTATCGAGTATTCCCCGGCCACCATTTACCTCCACTTCCGCAACAAGACCGAGCTGACCAATGCCATCTGCGCCGACACGTTTGAGACGCTTATTGAGCGTTTAGACGCGCTAGAAGAGCGCAATTTGCCGCCTTTAGAGGCGTTTTTGGCCGGTTTAAGGTGCTATATTGCGTTCGGTTTGGAGCATCCGCGGCAGTACCAACTGGTTTTTGGCGCTCCTACGCCCGACGACTGCGGCCAGGATCCGGCCACCAACCAACTGGGGATGCAGGCCCTGGAATACTTAGGGCGATGCTTGGTTCGCTGCCGGGAAAGCGGTTTGTTCGCGCCGGGCGACACCATCGGCGATGCGATTGCCATCTGGATGCAGTTGCACGGCGTGACCACGATTCTGATCAACGACCACGGCCGTTACGATATGCCCTGGCCCTCCAAGGAAGCGCTCATAGAGCGTTCCCTGGAACTGATTGTTCTCGGTTTGCGCGCGTAATTTTTTTCACGAAGTCTGAACTGAATTGACTTCTTGAACACGCGTGGCATACTGAACAGTGTTTAGTGAACATTGTTCAGAAAGTGCCCAATGAACATTCTGGCTTGGAAAAATCTGCTGCATGACCGGGTTCGCCTCGTAGTCACGCTCACAGGAATTGTCTTCGCCCTGGTCCTGATCGCCGTTCAGTTCGGCATGTTTTTAGGCTTCCTGGACACGAGCGCCAACGTTGTGGAACACAACACAGCCGATTTGTGGATTTCCGCGCCGGGCATTCCGCACGTCAACGGCGGCTCGCCGATCGCGGAAAGCAAGCGGTGGAAGGCCCTGCAAGTACCGGGCGTTGAAAAGGCCGTCAACTTCACTTTGTTCTTCCTGAACTGGAAGCTTCCGAATGGCGCCTTTGAAACGTGCCAAATCGCGGGGTTTGACCTGGATTCCGGCATGGGAGCGCCCTGGAACGTGGTGGAGGGCCGCATCGAGGATCTACGGGCCGAAGATACCGTCTTCGTGGATGAGCTCTACAAGAAAAAACTGGGCGTAAGCCGGATTGGCGACACGCTAGAGCTAAACGGCAAGCGGGCCCGGGTAGCCGGATTCACGCACGGCATACGCTCCTTCACCACCGCTCCTTATGTGTTCACCTCGTTCAAGAACGCACAGACGTATATGCGCCTCCGGGAGAGCGAAACGATTTTCATCCTCATCCGGACCCGCCCGGGAGCCGACTTGGCGGCCGTGAAAACGCGCCTGCTGGCGGCGGTCCCCGGCGTGGACGTTTTCACGCGGGCCGAGATGCTCCAACGAACCCAGAATTACTGGGTGTTCGGCACCGGCGCCGGAACCACGACGTTGATGGGTGCAATTCTTGGACTACTTGTGGGCATTGTGGTGGTGGCCCAGACGATTTATGCGGCCACCATCGATCACCTGAAAGAGTTCGGCACGTTGAAAGCGATGGGCGCCACCAACGGGCAAATCTACCGGGTCATCATTTTGCAGGCCGTGCTGGCCGCCGTGATGGGTTACGCACTGGGTATCTCGATTGCCCTGTTCGTCGTGAACTCGACGGCCGAAACGGACCTGCTGATCAAACTTCCCTGGCAGGTGGCGGTGGGCATCTTCGGCATGACGCTGCTGATGTGCATGAGCGCCTCCCTGCTTTCGATTCGCAAGGCCACGACGATTGATCCGGCGATGGTCTTCCGGGGTTAAAACGATGGAATCCCTCCTGTCAGTACGCGACCTGGTGAAAACCTACGGCAAGGGCGCGAATGAGGTACACGCCCTGTGCGGCGTTTCGATGGACATTCGGGCGGGCGAGGTTCTGGTGCTGATGGGGCCCAGCGGAAGCGGCAAAACCACGCTGATTTCCATTCTGGGCGGCATCCTGACCGCTACTTCCGGCAGCGTCCGTATTGAGGGCCGCGAGGTGGTGGGCCTTCCGGAAAAGGAGCTACCGGCGCTACGGCGCGAGCTGTTTGGGTTCATTTTTCAAGGTTTCAACCTGTTTCCGGCGTTGACCGCGCAGGAAAACGTGGCGATCATGTGCCGTCTGAAGGGCGTGAACAGCGCCAACCTGCGGGCGGCGGAACTGCTGGAGTCCGTAGGGCTGGGGGCCAAGCTGAAGAGCTATCCGGCCGACTTGAGCGGCGGCCAGAAGCAGCGGGTGGCCATCGCCAGGGCGCTCGCCGGGGAGCCTCGTATTATTTTGGCGGACGAACCAACGGCCGCGTTGGACTCCGTAAGTGGACGGACGGTATTGGAAATCCTGAGCGGTCTTGCACGGGAGAAGAATCGGGCGGTGGTCATCGTGACCCACGACCCGCGAGTTTTGGAATATTGCGACCGGATTGTCCATATAGAGGACGGCCGGGTAGGCGCCGAGGAGAGCCGGCGGAAAGTGGAGGCGATGGTATGAAGCGCAGTTTTTGGATTGTGGGAGTTTCGTTTGCGGCGGTGACGGCGCTCGTGTTTTTTCGGGGCCCTGTTGTGGACCGCGAGCTGGTGGCGCAGGCGGCTGCCGCGACGGCGGAGACCCGTTCGGTTGTCGCTCCGGGGCGCGTAGAACCGGTATCGGAAGAAGTGGCCATCGGCACGGAGCTGGATGGCAAACTAGCCGCCGTTTACGTAGAGGAAGGGCAGGCCGTACGAAAGGGGCAGGTAATCGCCGCGCTGGTGAATGGCGAATTTGCGGCGCGCGTCCGGCTGGCGGAGTCCGCGGTGTCTGAGCGGAAAGCCGACCTGGAACGGTTGCGCAACGGCAACCGGGTACAGGAACGGCGCGAGTCGGACGCCTATGTGACCGAGGCAAAAGCCGTGTTGGAGCAGGCGCGGACGGAGCGGGAGCGCCGCCGGTTCCTGCTGGACCGCGGGGCAATCTCCCGGACCGAGTTTGAACTGGCCGAACGTGAATATGGCGTTGCGCAGGCCCGGGCGGAGGCAACCCGGCAGCGTTCGGCCCTTTTGAATGCCCCCTCGCGGGAAGAGGACATCCGCCGCGCGGAGGCGGAGGTGACATCGGCCGAGGCGCGCGTGGCCGAGGCGAAGGCCCTGCTGGGCAAGTCAGCGATCGTATCGCCGATTAACGGCGTTGTTCTCCGGAAGCACAAGCGGACCGGCGAGAGCGTCTCCACACAAATGAACGGGCCGATCCTGGTGTTGGGCGATACTTCCCGCCTGCGTGTGCGTGTGGACGTGGACGAAACGGATGTGGCTCGAGTGGCCGTGGGCCAGAAGGTCACTGTGCGGGCGGCGGCGTACGGCGGCCGTTCGTTTACGGGCACGGTGTCGCGGATTGGGCAGATTCTGGGCAAAAAGAACATTCGCACAGACGAGCCGGCCGAGCGTGTGGACACGAAGGTTCTGGAAACGCTCGTGGATCTGGACGCCGGGGCGTCGTTGCCGATTGGGCTCCGCGTGGACGCGGTAATCGGAATCTAAGGGGCCAAACATGCGCTTACTTTGGATGTGCCCGCTCGTGGTGTGTCTGTGCGCGGGACAGACGTTGACCTTGGATGCCGCCCTGGAAATGGCGGCCCGCCAGAACCCTGGCGTGCAGGTGGCGCGGCTGCGGGTGTTGGAACGGGAGGCGCTGGCGGTAGCGGCCAAGGCGGCCTATCTGCCGCAGGCGGACCTTGTGGTTTCGACAACCTACCAGACCAGCAATCTGCAGGGAATTGGGCTGGCATTTCCGGGATTTGATGGGCGCATAGGACCCTACCGGACGTTCAACGCCCGGCCCGTCGTCACACAGAAGCTCTTGGATTTCACGTTGCTGTCCTCTATTCGCGCAGCACGCTTACAGACAGCAGCAGCCAGGTTGGACATGGAAGCGGCCCGCGAGGAGATCCAGGCGGCGGTTATCACGCTGTATCTGCAAAGCTTTCAGGCGCAGAGCCGCGTGCGAGCCGGCCGGGCACGGCTATCGGTGGCCGATGCTCTGCTGGCCCAGGTGGCGGATCGTGAAAAGGGCGGTGCGTCCAGCCAGTTGGACGTGGCTCGGAACCGTCAGCAGCGGGAGTCCGAACAAGTGGCCCTGCTGGCGGCGGAACAGGAATTGGCGCTGTTGCGGCCAGCATTAGCGGAGTTGCTCGGCGGCCCGGTGGAAGGAGAACTGGCGGAGCCCAAGTTGCGCCTGGCGACGGAGAGCGGCCAGCGGTTCGATGTACGGGCGGCGGAGGCGCGGGTGCGGGTAGCCGAACAGGAAGCGGAGCGGGCGCGCAAGGAGCGTTGGCCCAAGCTGACGGCGTCGGGAGACTACGGTGTGTTGGGAGCGGGGCCGGACCGTAGCACGTCGACCTACGCAGTGGGCGCGACGCTGCAGATACCGTTATGGACGAGCGGGCGCTTGGAGGCAGAGCAACGGGCGGCGCGCCAGCGGGTGGCACAGGGTAAAGAAGAGATGCGACGGCTGTCTTTGCAGGCGGAGCGCCAGGCAGCGCAGGCGCGTGTGGCGTATGCCATTCAGCAACAATTGGCAGAAGCCGCGGCAGCATCCGCAGAGGAAGCGAGAAGGGTCTTGGCATTGGCGCGGCTGCGCTACGAGGCCGGTATGGCAACCGCGGTGGATACGGTTACGGCGCAAGGAGCCTTGGCGCAGGCCGAAGACACCGAGATCCGGGCAAGATACGAGACGTCCATCGCCCTGGCGCGGTTAGCGTTTGCCCAGGGGGCCGTGAAGGGGGCATTGGCTCCCTAACGGGTAGGGTTCCATTGTGCGCGGAAACGAGGGAGGCATTGCCAGGCAAATCTCCTGGGTGGCGTTCCGCAACGCGCGCCAGCGGTCGGCCTGCGCTAACTGGACAGGAAATGATCGTTGGACCGTCAAGCTTCCACGCCACGGCCAGCAAGGATGCGGCCAACGGGAAACTGGCACGGGGTACCGCTCCCTAACTTTTCTGAATATCCCGGTGAAGAGTCTTGACGTTGTAGCCGGCCTTACGGAGCCGCTTGCGCATCTCTTCCGCCATCATGACACTCCGATGATGGCCTCCCGTACAACCGAAGGAGATGGTCAGGTAGCTTTTCCCCTCTTCGATGTAGTGCGGCAGCAGGAAAGTAAGCAGTTCGGTGATCTTGGCCATGAACTCCTGCGTCTGCGGGAAAGACCGGACGTACTCCGCTACCTTCGGATTCTTGCCGGTAAGCGGCTTGTACTCGGGAATGTAGTTCGGATTGGGCAAGAAGCGGACATCGAAGACCAAATCCGAATCCGCTGGAACGCCATGGCGGAAGCCGAAGCTGGTGACGTAGATCAGTACGCCGCTCTGATCGCGCGAGACGCCAAAGCGCTCGCCGATGAACTCGCGGAGTTCGTGGACATTGAAGCGCGAGGTATTGATCACCAGATCCGCCAACTGCTTGATGGGCTCGATGAGCTGGCGCTCCTCTTTGACGCTGGAAGTCACAGAGCGCTCCGTACCCTTCAAGGGATGCGGACGGCGGGTTTCCGAAAAGCGGCGCACAATGGTAGCGTCGTCGGCCTCCAGGTAGATGAGCCGCGTACGTACCTGCCGCTGTACCTGTTTAAAGAGAGAAGGGAAGCGGCGCAGGCCCTCCCCCTCCCGGATATCAACCACCAGAGCCGCGTTGGAAATCTGCGGACTGGAACCCGTAAGTTCGGCAAACTTGGGGATAAGATCCATCGGCAGGTTATCTACCGCGTAATACCCCAAGTCCTCCAGGCTTTTGAGAACGGTTCCTTTTCCGGAACCGCTCAGGCCGGTGATAATTACAAGTTCTGGTTCCGCAGATTTCGGTCGCGGCGGAGGCATTAGGCGCGGACCACGTCGAAGTGTCCGTCTGCGCGCTGAATTACGATACTGATGCCGCTGGATTCCGCGTCACGGAAGGCCACATAGTTCACCTTCTTGCGCAAGGCGACCAGCACGGCTTCGTCCACGTTCATCGGCTTTTTGCTCACCTTGGCCTCATAAAGGCGAGGACCGGTCGCGACCGGCGCCGGCTTGACAGCCGCCGCGGCGGCGACAACAGCGAGTTTCACACCGCTTCGCTTGCCGTCGCGCTGCTTGGCGCTGATCTTCACAATCTGCTTTTCGAGTTTGGCGACCGCGGCCGTTACGGCGGGCAAGTATGCCGGTCCGGAACCGGTGCCGACAAAACTGTGGTGCAGGTAGTTCACGGTGATTTCGGCCTTCTTCCCGCGCTTTTCCGCGGTGAGGATCACGTGCCCTTCCTTCTCCCCTTTCTTGTCGATCAGCTTGCCGAGCTTGGCGAGCTTGGTCTCCAGGCGCAATTTGTCAGCGGCGCTGAAATCGCCGTTACCGCCGGTATAAGTCACTTTCATCATGGTCTCCTCGCGCGTGTATCAGGATTTAATTCTTGACGCGCCGTTGGTGGGTCGACGGGATCTTGAGGTCTTCGCGATACTTTGCGACGGTCCGCCGAGTCACCTCGAACCCCTCCTGCTGCAAACGGGCGGTAATCTGCTCGTCGGTTAGCGGCTTTTTAGGGTCCTCTTCGTCGATGATCTTCTTCACCTTCTGCTTTAACACCAACAGAGGGGTGCTACTACCCGAAGGTCCTTGGACGGCCTCCGAGAAGAAGAAACGCAGTTCAAAAACGCCTTGCGGAGTGTGCACATACTTGCCGGCCACAGCGCGGCTGACCGTAGAAGCATGTACACCAATCTCTTCGGCTACTTCTTTGATCATCATGGGCCGAAGTTGTTGCATACCGTAGTCGAGAAACTCGCGTTGGCGGTCGACGACGCATTGGCACACTCGCAGAATCGTATGCTTCCGCTGCTCAATGTTCTTGATGAGCATGGCGGCGGAGGAGAAACGTTCCTTTACATAATTCCGGACATCCTTGTCGGGCTCCTTGTCGCGATCCAGCATTTTGAGGTATTCGCGATTCAGGCGGAGCTGCGGCAGGTCGTCGTCATTAAGTTCAATGATGTAGTTGTCGCTGTCCTTGATGATGTAGACGTCAGGCTCCACGACGCGGGCGCCGGCGCCGGAGTAGCGCAGGCCCGGCTTAGGGTCCAGCCGGCGGATGACGTCCAGAGCAACCTCAATGTGCTCCATTGGACGCCCCAGCGTGCGGGCCAGTTCTTTCCACTGCTTCATTTCAAGCAGCTTCATGTACTTGTCGAGAATCTGCCAGGCGACGCCGCCTTCTCCGCCGCGGCTTTCCACCTGCAGCATGAGGCACTCGCGGACGTCACGCGCGCCGACGCCAGAGGGCTCCAGGGCCTGCACCTCTTCGAGCGCCTTTTCCGTGTCGTCCAGCGTATGGTCGCCGTAGGTGGCGATTTCGTCCAGGGCGGCCACAAGATAGCCGTTGTCGTCCAGATTGCCGATGATGGTATCGGCGGCGTCCCGTACCTCTTCCGGCATGATCAACAGACTGAGCTGCTGGCGGAGGAGATCGGGGAGGGTGACGGGGGAACTGACGAAGGTTTCCCAACTCGGCTTTTCGGACGTCTCTGAAGCCGGACTTTTAAATCCAGGTTCCAGATACTCCTGGAAGTAGTTGTCGAAATCGATCTCATCAAATGGATCTGCGGCGGCGGGAGCAGTTTCCACGGGCGGCGCATCGGCCAGTTCAACGCCCGCATTCTCAGCCGCCATTTCAATACGGTCGGCTTCGGCCTCAAACTGGGCGGGCGAAGCGGCCACGTCCAAGATACCCTGGTCCGACGGTTCGGCCACGCGCTCCCGCTCCAGATAGTTCTGAAGTTCTTCCGCCGTAATCTCTTCGGAGGCGTCCAGGGACTCTTCCAGAACAGGATTTTCGGCGATCTCCTGGACAATCTTCTCGCGCAGTTCCAGCCGGTTGAGCTGCAAAACCGACACGAGTTGGACGAGGCCGGGTGTCAGGATCTGCTTCTGCGCGACCCCGACTTGAAGCCGCTGAGAAAGCATGCTCATCGCCCCTCTATTTTAACGCTAAGAAAGCCGGCCAAACGACCGGCGATTTCCGTAATGCGCATCTCCGGGAGGCGGGCGGCAGGAATACCGGGACCCCATGCGGCGTAGATGGAACGATAGCGGGTAGGCCAATGGCCGTGGTTTCCAGACTCTTTCGGCGTCGTGGACAGGACATCGGTCCCGGAGCCGAACCAAATGCCAGGGGCGGATTCGAAGAGAAATTTACCTTTCCACGGCGGGGCGAAGCGAGCAACCTCCGCTTCCGGGATGGGTCTGCCGATGCCGTATTCGGGGCCGAGCGAGCGGAGCCACTGAGCGGCGGCCGGCGTTTCGGCGATGACGAAACCGCCCCGGACGTCAATGCCGGCGACACGGTCCCGCGCGGCGGCGAAGGGAAGGTTGACAATGCGGGCGGCACGTTCAAAGCCGTGGTCACTGACCAGAACGAGACGGCCGCCGGCGGGGAGGGCGGCGAGCATTTCGCCGAGGAGTTCATCGGTCCGCTCCACGATGGCATTGGCGTGGAGCGAGAATGGGCCGGTATCGTGGGCTTCGGAATCGAGATCGACCAGATGGACGAATACGGCGTCGGCTTTAGCGTCCTGAAAGAAGTAGCGGACGGCGAGGGTACGGGTACGGTCGTCCATCCACTCCTGTGGGAACGACGGAAAGCGGGCCGTGATGTCCTGGCAGAGGGTGGCGGGTTTGGCCTTGGAACAGATCGATGCCGTGTCCATGTAGCCGCCGCGCCGGCGTTTGAAGTATTCGGGGAGGTTCAGCGCAACAGGTGCGTTGACGGTGACGGGCCAGGTGATGACTCCGACTCTGCGGCCGGCCTTGGCAGCGGCGTCCAGGAGAGTAGGCCGTTTGAGGAGATTGACGTCCCAATAATATTCGCCGCCTTCTTCGGCGGGGCGGCGGTTGGAGAGGATGCCGTGGTCCCAGGCCTCGGCGCCGGAGATGATGGTGGTGTGGGAGGGCCAGGTGACCGTGGGCACGATGCCGATGACGCCGCGCGACCATTCGCCTTCCCGGAGAACACGGCGCAGGTTGGGGATTTTAAGCTTGGAATCCTCCAGGTAGCGCTGGTCAAGACCGTCGATGGAGACAACAAGAAGGGCGGCGGCGAGCAGAGAGGTCATTGGGAGCCTTGGGTGGAGCGGAGGTTGGGGAGGGCGAGGAGCAGAGCCAGCGCGATGAACGCAGCGCCGGTCCAATAGGGAGAGGCAGGGCCGACGCGGTCAAAGACAATGCCAGCCCAGGCAGGGCCGGCAACGCGCGTCAGGCTGAGGACGCTTTGCGTGGTACCGAGGATGCTGCCCTGCTCCGATGCGCCGGAGCGCTGGGAGATCATGGCATTCAGGGTGGGGTTGGTAAAGGACGAGCCGACAGCGATGAGGGTGATGCCGGGGAAGAGCCAGACGGCGGTGGGGGCGAAGGCGACCACCAGGAAGCCGGCGAAGAAGAGTACAAAGCCCTGGATAGCCATGGAACGTTCGCCAAGGACAGGCATGAGGCGGCGGACGACCACACCCTGCATGAGCGCGGCGAGTAGGCCGATGAAGGCGAAGACCCAGGCGTTGTCATCCGGACCGAACTGGAATCGCTCCATCGTGTAGTTGGCGAAGTTGGTCTGCAGGCCGGCGAAGGCGAAGTTCAGGAAGAAGAGCGCAAAGAGAAACATGCGAATTTCGGCGCGGCCGAGGGCGGCGGCCACCGATTGGAGAGGGTTGGCTTCGCCAGCGGTTACGAGTCCGGACTTGCGTTTGGCGGGGGGTAGCGTTTCCGGGAAGAAGAAGTAACCAAATGTTGCGGTGACCAGGCCGATGCAACCGGCGGCATAGGCGGGAGCGTGAATGCTGACCTTGCTGAGCACACCGCCGATCACAGGGCCAATGATGAAGCCGAGGCCGAAGGCCATGCCGATGAGACCAAAATTTTTGGCGCGGTCCTTGGGGGCGGTGGTATCGGCAATGGCCGCCATAGCCGTGGAGATGTTGCCGCCGGTAGCTCCGTCAATGACGCGGGCGATGAACATGACCAGCAGGGAGCCGGCCCATCCAAAGAGAAAGTAACCGAAAGCGCTGCCGAGGATGGAGAAGAGCAGGACAGGGCGGCGCCCGAGGCGGTCGCTGAGGGCGCCCAGAACAGGGGCGGCGAGGAACTGGGCCGCGGAGAAGGCCACCGAGAGCATGCCGACGGTAAAGGCGTCGGTACGGAATTGGCGAACCAGGTACGGCATGATCGGGATGAGAATGCCGGCTCCGAGGAGGTCCAGGAAGACAGTAAGGAAGACGAAGATCAGCGTGCGCCGCTGTTGGGCCTCAGACATCTCCATTTAGTTTCGCAAACCGCGGCGAGAGCTCCGAATTTTCTTGAAACGTTGGGCGGGACAGGCGCACAATTCCCCATAGCCGGGGCAGCATCCCCTATATCGCTCCGGGCAGAAGAGGAAGGAACCATGGCGTTTAAAGCACCTAGCATTGGGTCCAAAGACTTGAGCACGGCAGTAGCCGCAGCTTTGAAAGCGTTGCCAAAGGAGTTGGCGGCCGGCCCGAAGGTTGTGATCCGGCCGGAAATCATTGGGATTATTTTGCGGGAGCGACTGGAACTGAAAGAGGCGCTGGACACAGCGGCTGTTTTGGCGAAGGGCATTGGAACGGCGGCCCGCGGGAATGAGGCACTAAAAGGTTTGAAGATCTCTGAGCCGGGGCTTCTTGTGACGAAGAAGGGCATCCTGGCCGGATTCTTCCCGACGGACGGACCTACGTTCGAGTTCTAACGACTTGCTCCGGGCGCGAGGTTTTTTCTCCGCGCCCGGACTCAACGGGAGGGACCCCATGAGCAAACTGGTGCAGATAGCGGCACAGATGTGTCCCAGCGCGCAGCCTGAGATGCGGGATGCTCGCGTGCTGGGTGTAATCGGGGGAACAGCGGACGCACCCCTGGTTTCCTATTTAAATGAAATGGTACCGGTATCGGAGGAGGTGCTGGCATTGGCCGGCGCCGACCGGCACCCGGCTGATGTGATGCGGTTCGCGGCACGCTGTGAGGAATCGAAGTGTTGCCACTTCGACGGGAAGAACTGCAACCTGGCGACGCGGATTGTGCAGATTCTACCGGCGGTCGTCGAGGCCCTGCCGGCCTGCCTGATCCGGGCGGAGTGCCGGTGGTATTTGCAGGAAGGACGGGACGCGTGTTTGCGTTGCCCGCAGGTGATTACCCGAAACTATAGCGCGGATGAGGATATGGTCCGGGCGGCGCGAGTGCCGTTAGACGCAGTCATTTAATTTTCCAGGCGCCTTCGTATTTCTTCCGATATTTTGTGGCGGTCTCCGTGGCGATGAGCGCCTTAGCTGTTTCGTGAACGCCGGTATCTTTGCTGACGTCGTAGATCTGACGGAGCGCGACGGCGATGTCGTAGCGGATGAGCGTGCAGTTTTTCTCCGCGGCACACTCCGCAAACCGGAGAGCCAGCCCGTCAACCACCATCCGTTGATTTTCCGGGCTCACGACAGCGACGTTCCAAAGCGACTGCAGGCAGTGGCGCGCGGTGACAAAGCGGTCGTCCCGCGTGACTTGGAGAAGGGCGGGGAAGGCGTCGGTCATTCGCTGTTCCGGATCGCTCTTGGCGAGATTGGCCAGAATCTGGGCGGCGATGGCGCGGCGGCGGTTGTCATTGTCGCCCAATAGCGTGACGATTTCGGGCCAGATGTCATAAGCCCAGGCGACGGGCTGGTCCGTGGCCAGCATGAGGGTTCGATAGGCTTCATCCTGCCGATCTTTGGCGGTGGAGCGAAGGCCCTCCATGGCGGTTGCTATCATCACCCCTTCATTCTGCACCCTCTTCAGACACAACGGCCGCGCCCCTGGTAGGGAACGCGGCCGTTGTGAATGGTTGGTTAGACCAGGACTGGTTTAGTAGTCCATGTGGCCGGGGCCGTGGTCACCACCCGCCGGAGCGGCGGGCTTCTTCTCGGGGATTTCGCAGATCATGGCTTCGGTGGTCAGCATGAGGGCGCTGATGGAGGAAGCATTCTGCATGGCCGAGCGGGTCACCTTGGCGGGGTCAATGACGCCAGCGGCAACGAGGTCTTCGTATTCACCGGTGGCGGCGTTGAAGCCGTAGTTGGCGTTCTTGTTGGAGCGCACCTTTTCGATGATGATCGCGCCTTCGAAACCGGCGTTGCCGGAGATCTGGCGGATGGGCTCTTCGCAAGCGCGGCGGATGATGTCGATACCGATCTGTTCGTCGCCATCGGCCTTCACGCCCTTGAGCGCGCCGGCCGCGCGGAGCAGCGCAATGCCGCCGCCGGGGACGATGCCTTCTTCAACGGCTGCGCGGGTGGCGTGCAGCGCGTCTTCGACACGGGCCTTCTTTTCCTTCATTTCGGTCTCGGTGGCAGCGCCAACCTTGATGACCGCAACGCCGCCGGCGAGCTTGGCGAGGCGTTCCTGCAGCTTTTCGCGATCGTAATCGGAGGTGGTTTCTTCGATCTGCGCGCGGAGCTGCTTGATGCGGCCGGAGATGACGGATTCGTCGCCGGAGCCGTCGATGATGGTGGTGTTGTCCTTGTCGACCGTGACGCGCTTGGCGCGGCCGAGGTCTTCCAGGCGGACGCCTTCCAGCTTGATGCCGGTTTCTTCCATGATCGACTTGCCGCCGGTGAGGATGGCGATGTCTTCCAACATGGCCTTGCGGCGGTCACCGAAGCCAGGAGCCTTGACGGCGCAGGCATTCAGGGTGCCACGGAGCTTGTTGACGACGAGGGTGGCGAGGGCTTCGCCTTCGACTTCTTCCGCGATGATGAGGAGCGGCCGGCCGGAGCGGGCGATCTGCTCGAGCAGCGGGAGGAGGTCCTTCATGTTGCTGATCTTCTTTTCGTGGATCAGGATGTAGGGCTCTTCCAATACGGCTTCCATGCGGTCCGGATCGGAGATGAAGTAGGGCGAGAGATAGCCGCGATCGAACTGCATACCTTCGACGGTGTTCAGTTCGGTGTTCATGGTCTTGGACTCTTCGACCGTGATCACGCCGTCCTTGCCGACTTTGCGCATCGCTTCGGCAATGATGGTGCCGATGGTGAGATCGCCGTTGGCGGAGATGGTGCCGACCTGAGCGATCTTGTCATCGCTTTCGACCTTGGTGGACATCTTGAGGACTTCTTCGGTCACCAGGGCGACGGCCTTTTCGATACCGCGCTTCAGGGCCATCGGGTTGGCGCCGGCGGCAACAGCCTTCACGCCTTCGCGGAAGATGCCCTGGGCCAGGATGGTGGCGGTGGTGGTGCCGTCACCGGCAACGTCGGAGGTCTTCGAAGCGACTTCGCGGACCATCTGCGCGCCCATATTTTCGAGCGGGTCCTTGAGTTCAACTTCCTTGGCGACGGTCACGCCGTCTTTGGTGATCGTCGGACCACCGAACTTCTTTTCGAGGACCACATTGCGGCCCTTGGGCCCGAGGGTGACCTTCACCGCTTCGGCCAATTGGTTCACGCCGCGCAGGATGGCCTGGCGGGAATTCTCGCTATAAACAATCTGTTTAGCAGCCATGAGTCTTAGTTACCTCTCTTGAAACTGTTTCCGTTAGGAAATCACCGCGAGGACTTCGTCTTCGCGCATGATCAGGTATTCGTTGCCATCAATCTTGATGTCGCTGCCCGAATACTTGCCGAAAAGGATGCGGTTGCCGACTTCGAGTTCCAGAGCGGAGAATTCGCCCTTGTCGTTGCGCTTTCCTTTGCCGACGGCGACAACTTCGCCTTCCTGCGGCTTTTCTTTCGCGGTGTCAGGGATGATGATGCCGCCCTGAACCTGTTCCTGTTCTTCGAGCCGCTTCACAACGATGCGGTCGTAGAGGGGACGAATTTTCATTATGTGACCTCCAGGTACTTTCTTGCTGTTGGTAAAGGAACTTGATGGACTCTAGATCCTGTTTGGGGCTCCCAGGGCGGCGCAAAAGCGGCACGCCGGGAACATACGCTCACGATAAGCGCCCTTGCATATTATTAGCACACTCCGGCGAGGAGTGATAAAAAAATGATTCAAGTAATTGATATGTAAGGAAAAATAGTTCTTTGCGAAACAGAGATTTTTCTGGATATGAGTATCTGTCGCTAAGATTTATGTGAGTGAGAGGAATCGATAGAAGCCATTTCAGTGATTCCAGAGGTTGTCGAGGAGTTGTTGAGAGAAGAGGAAGTTGGGAGGTTGGAGGAATTCGCAGAGGAAGTCCTGGCGGAATTTGGTTTCGTCGGCGCGGCGTTGCATGTCGAGGAAGTCGGGGTCGATTTCGGGGCAGTCGGTGACGGGGGAGAAGATTTTGTGCCAGCGGGAATCGGTGTCGTGC
>DASTML010000047.1:0-26593 GCA_035714175.1 Bryobacteraceae bacterium
CATTGCAACCGGCGTTATTCACCAGGATGTCGATCTTGCCGAATGCGGCCTCGGCTTCCTCGGCGAATTTGACGATGCTGTCGTAGTTGCGAACGTCCAGTTCGACGGGAATCGCTTTGCGTCCGAGCGCTTCGATTTCCTTGACGAATTCAGCGCAGTCGTCCTTGCGGCGGCTGGTGATGACAAGGTCAGCGCCGGACTTGGCCAGGGCGCGGCCGAAGTATTGACCGAGGCCCCGGGAGGCTCCGGTGACGACCGCAACGCGGCCGGTCAGATTGAAATAGGGAGTGGGGTTGCTCACGGTTGGACGATGACCTTCATCAGATTCGGTTCGTGGTTGTAGAGGCGATTAAACGCGCTGGCCGCTTCTTCCAGAGGCACTTTGGCGCTGATGATGGGGTCGACTTTGATGAGGCCCTTCACCAGCAGATCGATACAGGCGGGATATTCGCCGTTGGAACCGCAGGTACCCTGCAGGCGGATTTCGCGCGTGACGACCGATTGCAGATTGAGATCGATCTTCGGGGTGACGTTGCCGATGAGGGTGACGGTACCGCCCTTACGCACGCAGGCGAGCGCCGTCTTGATGGGCTCCGTGGCGCCTACGGCTTCGAGCACGATGTCGGCTCCGCGGCCATTGGTTCGTTTGAGGATCTCGGCAGCGGGATCACAGTTTTTCGGGTTGAAGCCATCCGCCGCACCCAACTGCTTGGCGAGTTCGAGCTTGGAATCGTCCAGATCGACAGCGTACACGGTGGTGCAACCGGCATTTTTCGCGGCCTGCACGGTGAGCACGCCGATCATGCCGGCGCCAACGACCACGGCGGTATCACCGAGGTGAACGGGGGTGACTTCGACGGCGTGGACGGCAACGGAAACCGCTTCAATGAGCGCGGCATGTTCAAACGAGAGTTCGTCCGGCAACTTGTAGCAGATGTGCTGCGGAACGGCCACGTATTCGGCAAAAGCCCCGTGGCGGCGGTATTCGCCGGTGGAGACGCCGAGCACCATGCGGTTGTCGCAGAGATTGGTATGACCGGAGCGGCAGAAGGAGCACTTGCCGCAGGAGATCATGGAGTCAAACGTGATCCGGTCATTGACCTTCCATTGCGTAACGGCGCTGCCAACCTTGGCAATCACACCGGCGGCCTCATGGCCCATGACGAGCGGCGGGACGCGGCGGCCCGTGGAGCCGTCCATTCCGTGAATGTCACTACCGCAAATACCGCAAGCGCGGACGCGGACGAGCAGATCTTCGGGACCGAGTTCCGGTTCGGGAACCTCCGTCACCTCAAGCTGCATATATTCCTTGAGTACGAGGGCTTTCATTTCTGACCTTTACCGTATCGCAAAATGCGATAGGTTTGCTGTATCTATGAATCGGCGAACGTTCTGGATGGGCGCTGCGGGCGCTGCTTTTGCGGCGGACGGACGGGTGACATTGGGCGTGATTGGCGCGGGCGGGCGCGGCGCCTATGTCATGACCGAGTTCCAGAAGGACACCGCATTGCGGGTGGGCGCCATCTGCGACGTTTATGAGCCGAACCTGGAACGCGCGCTTGGGACGGTGCGCAAGGCGCAAGATGAATCCGCGCGAGCCGTGCGGCGATACCAGGAGTTGCTCGCAGACCGCAGCATTGACGCGGTTTTGATCGCGACTCCGGAACACTGGCATCACCGCATGGTGCTGGACGCACTCGCGGCGGGGAAAGATGTCTACGTGGAGAAGCCGCTGTGCCAGACGCCGGGGCAGGGCGTGGAACTGGTGGAGGCGGAACGGAAGTCCAAGCAGATTGTCCAGGTGGGCATGCAGCGGCGTTCCTACGATTTGTACATGCAGGGACGGGAGATTGTGGCGGCGGGGACGCTGGGAGCGGTGCGCATGGTGCGTTCCTGGTGGCTGAACAATCAACTGGGGGGAGGCCCGGCGGCAGCACTCGAAGGTAAGCTCGACTGGGAGCAGTGGCAGGGTCCGGCGGCGCGGCATGCCATGGACCCGCTTCGGTTCCGGAACTGGCGGCTATTCGCCGACTACGCGGGCGGCATTGTGGCCGACCAAGGCGCCCATGTCTTTGACGGCATACACATGCTGATGAACGCCTCCTACCCTTTGGCGGTGACGGCGGCGGCAGGCAGGGTACACCGGCCCAATGTGGATACGCCGGAGAGCGTGGTGGTGACAGCGGAGTATCCGGAAGACTTTCTGGGCGTGTTCTCCATTAACTATGCAGCCATGCGGTACGCGACGAAGAATGACCAGTTGAACCAACTGGACGGCGACAAAGCGCGCATGGACATTGGGCGGGAGACACTGCGGGTTTTCGCAGCCGGAAAGGAAGAAGAGGTTGCCGTGGAGCGGAAATCGGCACGTGGGTTCGGCTTTGCGACCGAACTGCATGTCCGCAATTTTCTGGAGTGCGTGCGGACACGGAAGCGGCCCACAGCGCCGATGGCGTTGGGATTCCAGGCGGCTCTGGTGGTGCAGTTGGCCAACCTGTCTTTACGGCAGGGCCGGCGGATGCGTTGGAACGCGGCGGCGCAGCGAGTGGAAGCGGCCTAGATCCCCTCGTCTTTCAAGAGCAGATAGGCGACGTTGGAGCGTACGCCGCCGCTGACCAGTTGGACGGAAACTTGGCCGCGATAGGGGAAGTCCGCGGGAATGGAAAAATGGACGCTTCCAAACTGAACGGTTCCCGGGATGGAGTGGCCCGCGAGACGGACCTCCAGCTCTTTCCCCTCCAGGGCGCGCAGGCCGTTGGCCTGCAACTCAATGACCGCAGGCACGGGAAGCGGTACCACGCCGCACGATTCCGGAGAACAGCCCGCGATGGCACCGGCCTGCCCGCTGCGAAGAAATCCACGAGCCGCGCGATCGGGGTTCACGAAAATGCCCGGCGAGATAGGCTGCACGTCCAGCAACACGGACGCGGGAAAGGGGCCCGGAACCTGCAGCAGCGCCGGACCAGGAGCCGTCTCCGGCGGAACGATCAGATTCAGTTGTTGTCCCGCTACGACGCCCTGGATTGGAAACACGGCCCCGGCCGCGTCTCGCAACTGCATCCCGATTGACGGGGACACTTCGCTTGCGAAAAACATGCTGGCGTATGCGCCCGGAGAGAGCGGCCCTTTCTCAAAGCCGGCGCTATTGACGACGCCAGCAGGCAGAGGCTGATTCTCGCCAAGGAGAATTTGCGTGGGACGTGTGAAATTGTCGTTGCGGTCACCGGCGATGACGCAGAAGCGGATGAGCTCCGAGGCCGATGCGGGCACGCGGATGGGGATGCGCCGGTAGATGTTGTAGTTGGACACATCGTCACAGTCAACGGCAAGGTCCGGGCCGAATTTATAGCGGTAGTCGGAGAGATCGGGCACGAGGAAGAAGAGTTGGACTGTGTAGAAGTCCCGATCCGCGCGGACGCTCCACTGCGGAGAGAGGACGGGCGGTTGGGTATCCACACCGGTATGGACGTAGGTTGCATGGCGGACCTGTTGGGCAAGGCCTCCACCCTGGCCCAGCAGGCAGAGAACATAGCGGCCGTCTTCCTGGCCGATTTGGGATTCGATGACCGGGTTGGCGGCCAACGGCACGGGATCCGAGTAGCCGCTATCGATCCGGCAGTTCGTGGTGGATTCGGGCCCCGCTTTGTAGCGATAGTGGGTGAAAGTGGAGTGGGAAAGCGACACGTTCCAGGCCGTGCCGGGGCGCACGGAGGCGAAGGGCGCGTTGCCAACCTCCAACTCCACGCCGGGGTCCAGGAGACAGCCCGAGGCGCCGAGAGCGAACCGGCCCTCCGCGTCGAAACAGCCGGCGAGGCCGGCGAGAGGCAAGGCATAACCCGCGTCGAGAACCAGATCCCCACGAGGGCTCGTGAGTTCGCAGGGATTGTTCAGGAAGCAGGGAAAATCGCCGGAGGAGTAGACCTGTCCTTGCGTGGAAGTGTTGACAATGGCGACGGCTTCGCCGGTGCGGGAGTCAAAGACAGGCGAACCGGAGGCGCCGCCATAGATGCCGCCGCAGGAGAACCGCAGCGCGTCGTGAAACTGCCAGGGACCTTCGGCGAGTTGGGCAATGGCGGACACTGTGCAATCCGAGCGGCGCAGCCAGGACTCCTCAGCCGCCACCGCGTCGGCCGGTGCACCGACGGTATAGACGGCATCGTCCGGTTGGGCAGCAACAGCGCGGAGAGGTACCGGTTTGATACCGGCGGCGGCGAGCGTAGGCCAATCCGTATCGAGTTCGACGACGGCAATATCGAGACCTTTCAACGTAGCGTAGGGAACATTGCGGAGGCCGTAAGGGCGTTGCCTGGTAGGCGTGTCCAGAAAGAAGTGGAACGTGAGCGAACTGTTGGCGGGGGCGGGCAGGTCATGAAAAACACGATTGGAAGACGGCGCTACCACGCAGTGGCCATTGGTGAGCGCGTAGACGGGACCGCTGGCGTTGTTGGGCGCGGGCTGGAGGAGAAATGCGGTGCAGACAGGGCCAGTCCGCAGACGGCCGATGCCGGTGAAAGCTTCCCGGCGGCCGTCCTGGTTCCGCAGAAGGCGGGTGGGCGTAGGAGCGGCGTGCAGCGACAGGAGGAGAAGAGTTAGCCAACAACGCATGCGGTGAGGATATATCAAATAAAAAAACAAAAGAACCTCTTGCAAGTGGTGGCACGCCATGTTAGCCTGACTAAGTCGTCAGGGACGGCACAACTATGACTTGCACGAACCAAAATCTCCTACACACATTCTGGTTCGCGCGGATCGATTGCCTTTTGAAAGGCAGTTCGCCGCGCGTATAACGCGCGGATTATCGGCATTGCCGCCTGTGGGCGGCTCGCAAGCGTGTTAGCGGAAGGACGGTAGCCCCAAGGCGGCAGTATCTATGCTGCGCGGCGCAGGCTCCGATGAGTTACTGCGTACCGGTAACCGTAACTTCGTTAACCGACCAACAATGAATAGCTCAACGGTAGAGCACGGGTATTTAAACCCGCCGTTACAGGTTCGATTCCTGTTTCATGCACCAGCAGACTGAACTCTGCCTTTGGTAACACTAGGACCCTCTGGGCCGCCGCCATTCGGGGCACGGCTATGCGCTGGGTTGAAACTGCCGGGTCCAAGAGGTGATTGGACCGGCTACTGACCTCGGCCCGCTGTGACGGCGGAGTTTGACGCGGACTGGAGGGTCTTGCAATTGGACAAGAAAGGAGGACAAGACAATGTTTTTATGGAAGCGCGTTGTTGCCGGTGAACTGGAGCGCGCGCTGGTATTCGTACGTGGCCGTTTGGAGGAGGTGTTGGAGCCTGGGGTGCACTATGTGCGTCACATGCGGCCCGGGCTGGAGGTGGAGGTGGTGTCTACGCTCCACACGGTTTTGACGAGCGCGCACGCCGCGACGCTGGTTCGTTCGGAGAACCGGCTGGTGGATGCGTACTTTCACCGGGTGCTGGCGCCGGAGGGCCACGCGGCGGTGATTCTCGCCGATGGAATGCTGGTCCGTGTGCTGGCTCCCGGTGAAACGGCGCTGGTGTGGAAGACGCCGCGCGCTGTGGAGATTCGCCGGTTCGACATGGCGGCAGAGCCCAAGGTGGAGGCGGCACTGTTGCCGGCGCTGATCCGTTTCGGCGCGGCGGCTGCCCGTGTGCAGTTCGTCACTGTCGGGGAAGAGACGGCGGGCCTGGTCTACGTCAACGGGCGTCTGCTACAGCGCGTGGGACCCGGGACGCACGCGTTCTGGGCCATGCTGGGCGCGGTGCGCGTGGAATTAGTAGAACTGCGCCGCCAGTTGCTGGAGGTGAACGGGCAGGAGATCCTGACGAAAGACAAGGTGACCCTGCGCGTCAATATCTCCGCCGAGTTCCGGGTGGCCGATCCCGAATTGGCGGCCCGCACGGTGCGAAATCCGGGTGACCTGCTGTACCGGCTGTTGCAGTTAGCGGTGCGGCGGACGCTGGGCACGCGCACGTTGGACGAGTTGCTGCAGGAAAAGGTGGACATTGACCCCGCGTCGGCGGAGGCGATCCGTAAGGAAATGCTGGCCGTGGGCGTGGTGACGGGCGCCATGGCGTTGAAGGACGTCATCCTGCCTGGCGAGATCCGGGAGATCTTGAACCAGGTAGTGGCGGCTGAAAAGCGGGCCCAGGCGAACCTGATCCAGCGGCGGGAGGAGACGGCTGCAACGCGGTCTCTGTTGAACACGGCGCGGCTGATGGAAGAGTCGCCGATTCTGTTGCGGCTGAAAGAGTTGGAAACGCTCGAAAAGCTGACGGAAAAGGTGGGCTCGGTGACGGTGACTGGCGGATTCGAGGGAATGCTCGAAAAGTTGTTACCGGGACCGAACCGGAAGTAGCGTGAGGACGCGGAGGCCCGGCTCCGCGTTTTCGGCCTGCATGGAACCGTGGTGCCACTGCACAGCACGGCGGGCAATGGCGAGCCCGAGGCCGACCCCGCCGCCGTTCTTACGGGAACGGTGAGATTCGGTCCGGAAGAAGGGCTGAAAGATCTGATCGAGCATAGGGGCAGGTACGCCCGGGCCGTGGTCGCGGACCGCCACCTGCAGACCTTCGGGAGCATTATGCAGGGTCACTTCAATCGTATCGCCGTCCGGACTGTAACGAATCGCGTTGCGTACGATGTTATCGATGGCGCGGCGGAGGAGTTCGCGGTCCATGTGCAGCGGGGCGGCGGGAGGCGTACGCAGACTGAGGCGGACGTTGTGCTGTCCGGCTTCGATGGAGGCGTCGGCTACGATTTCGGCAAGAAGTTCGGCGAGGTCCGATTCATCGAGTTGGCGGCTGGCGGGGTCGCCTTCGGCCACGGAGATTTCCAGCAGCTCTTCGGTGAGAAGTGCGAGGCGGTCGCACTCTTTGCGAATGCGGTCCAACGCTTCCTGCTTGTTGGGATCGGTGCGCGCGATTTCGACGGCGAAACGCATGCGGGCCAGCGGCGTGCGCAGTTCATGGGAGATGTCGTGCAACAGGCGGCGTTCGGTAGTAACGAGCGCGTCAATGCGAGCGGCCATATCGTCGAACGAGCGAGCGAGGTCGCCGAGTTCGTCACGGCGATGGAGATGGGCGCGGGCGGTGAGATCGCCGGCTCCGAAGCGTTCGAGAACGGCGGCAAGTTTGCGCAGGGGCGAGACGAGATAGACGGTGAACAGGTAGGCCAGGATAGCGACGGCGGCCAGGATCCAGAACAGCGGTTCCCAGGAGGAGGCGGCATCGGGGGAGGGGCGGGAGGAGAGCACCCAGAAGAGTTGGCGGTCCGCGGAGGGAACGGCGAGGACGAACCGGCGGGGCGGTCCCAGGAAGGGGATAAAGCGGGGACGCTGTGTTTCCTGCACAGCGAGGGCGGCGGAACGGTCTTCGCCGGTAAGCAGGTCGCGGCCGGCGGAATCGGTGATGAATAGGTCGACGGAGGGATCGGAACCGAGTTGGTCCACGAACGCACGGAGACCGGCGGCGCCTTCGGATCTATAGATGCGGCTGGCGGATTCGGCAGCGGCGCGGAGGTTGTAGTGGAAGAGGCCGCCGGTGCGGGGCGGGGCGAGACTGGAATGAATCATCCAGCCGCCAGCGGCAGCGGCCAGAGTGGCCAGGGACCAGACGAAAACACGGAGGTAGAGCGATCTCATGCGGGTGCGAATAGATAGCCGTTGCCGCGCAACGTACGGATGGCCGTGCGGCGGACGCCTAATTTCTTGCGGAGATTGGAGATGTGGACATCGAGCGTGCGCTCGAACGGAGTTGCCTCCCGGCGATAAAGCGCGTTGGCGATTTCGTCGCGAGTGACGGTGCGGCCCGCATTGCGCAGCAACACTTCCAGGACGTCAAATTCGGCGCTGGTGAGTTCGAGAGAATCTCCGTCGCACCATGCTTCGCGCGTGGCGAAGGAGAGGCGGACACCGTTGCTCTCCAAAATTTGGACCGGGGCCGGCGTGGGACGTGCGCGTCGAAGTACAGCGCGGATGCGAGCCAGGAGTTCGCCCGGAGCAAAGGGTTTGGCGAGGTAGTCGTCAGCCCCTTGCTCCAGACCGCGAATCCGGTCGGCATGCGCGGTGCGAGCCGTCAGCATGATGACCGGAATCTGAGAACAGGTCCGAAGGCGTTCGAGAAGAACAAAGCCATCGAAACCTGGAAGCATGACATCCAACAAAACCAGATCAAAATCGCCTGCGCCCGCCGCCTCCAGACCGCAAGGGCCGTCGTGCACCGAGGTGACGGCGACGCCCTGATCGGAAAGGTACGTTTCCATCAAGCGGCACAACTCCATGTCGTCTTCAATGAGCAACAGGCGCATGCGATTTAGAAAGAGAATGTGAGTTGGAGATCGATGCGGCGATTTCCCGCTCCGCCCACTCCACCGCCACCGCCGCGGGGGCCGCCGAAGCCGCCGCCGAGCGAGTTGGACAGGCCGAACAGAGGCGAGGTGAGGTTGCCGATCGGCATGCCGTAGTTCACGTGGTTCATCAGGTTGCGGGCGTTGGCAGAGAATGTGAGCGAATACTTCTTGCCGGAAGCAGCGCCGCCGCCGAATCCGCCGCGCCTACCGCCCCCGCCGCCGCCTCCGCGCATTCCTCCGCCACGCGGACCGCCTCCGCCCATCATCGGCCCCCCGCCAGGCGCACCGCCGCTGAAAGAGCCTTGATCGGCGCTTCCGCCCGTAGCCTCGCCGAAGCCCCACGTCTTGCTAAGGCGAAGATTGATGGCAAACGAATCCGGGCCTTTTCCATAGTTGCGCGGGATGAGCGTTTCGCCCGGCTTGGGATTCAGGTTGAAGATGCCGTACTGGGTGGTGACGATTTCCTGGCCCGTGGCGCCGGGGGCGGCGAAAGAGGGCCGGTCGTTGAACACGGAGTCTCCATTGTTGTCGCGGCCGGTGGTGATGTTGAAGGGTGCTCCGGTGTTGTAGGTGAGGAACGGGTTCAACGAAATGCCCCACTTGGCGCGGACATTGCCGCCGATGACGATGCGATGGTGAATATCAAAGCTGGACCGGCCCCATTCCGTGGAAAGGTCATAGGTGTTCGCCGGAAAACTGCCGGCTCCATCGGTATTTCCGTTGGCATGGCCATAGGAGTAGAAACCGAACAGCATGATGTTGGAACGGAAGCGCGTATTGAAATTGGTCATCAACTGGCGCTGCGTGAAGGAACCTGACGAGTCGTAATAGTAGACATTGCCGGCCGCGGCTCCCAACGGCTGTGCGCCGGAGCCAGGGTAGGGCGCATTAAAATTGCGAATACGCAGGGTATGCAGGCCGCGGGTTTGTACGAAGTTCACCGAAACGGTTGTGTTCTTCGGCAATTGACGGTCGATGCCGGCGACGGTCTGGATGACGTAGGGCGATTGGAGATCTTGCGCCACGGTCCGCGTGGTGAGCCCAGTGCGGTAGGCGGCAAGATCAGAGGTGGTTGGAATCGCCGGATAGAAATCCGGATTCGGAACGAGATATTGAAGCTGGTTGATGCCGTTGAAACGGATGGTCTGGAGGGTCAGCGTATCTTGGAAACGGTCGTAGAAGATACCGCTGCCGACGCGGAGCACCGTCTTTGCGGCTTTATTTCCTTTGCCGTCAATACCCCAGGCAATGCTGGCGCGCGGCGCAAAGTTGTTGTTTGACGAAATATTGGTTTGGTTCTCATAGCGCAGGCCATAGCTCACGGTCAGATTCGGCCGGTAGCGCCAGGAGTCTTCAAAGAAGACGCCCGCGTCGGTCTGGTTAATACTGGCCAACGGATTGCCCGCCGACAGCGAGAACTGCGAGGCGCCGCCGCCGAGCGCGCGCACCTGCGCAGCCGTTAAACCCTGCTGCTGAAAGTAGACCGTGCGCCGGTACCGCTCCAACGAGGTAATGGATTCCTGCACGCCGGGGATGACCTGATTGTTTGCGTCCAGTGCCGGGGCGAGGCCGCCCGAAAAGGTAAAGCTTCCGCCGAAGCCGTTGGGATTGCGGTCATCGAGCCAACTGGCGCGAACGCGACCGCCGAACTTCCACATATGCTTGCCCTTGTTCATGGACGTGATGTTGGTCCATTCCGTGGAGTTGCGCAATGTGCGGGCATCGCCGATCTGTGCGCCGCCGCCCGTGAAGGCGTCAAGCACCGTAATGGTGGGGATGGTGATGTCGCCGAGTTGGCTGGTGTTGCTCCGCATGAATTGGAAGCGTGTTTCGTTGATGGTGTTTGGGCTGAGAATTGCCGTTTCCGTCGCCTGGATCGTATGATCCTGATCCTGCATGTTGTAGGCGCGGGAAGCGAGGCTGAATTGGCCGATGCCTTGGTTTTCGTTCTCTGTCTTGCCGTAGCTGTAGCGGACGACCAGCGTATTTTTCTGGTTGATCTGGTAGTCGACGCGCGGGTTGAAATTCCAGCGGCGGGTGGGGGTGACGATGGCGCGGCTGAAAGGCGTGGCTTGCAGGTTGGAGTCGAGAATGGTCGCGTTGATGATCGCGTTCTCATCTACGGAGCGGCGGTCAAAGTCCAGAAAAAACGAAGAGCGCTTGCTAAGCGGGCCACCGAAGGTCAGGCCGAGGCTGCGCGTCTGGTAGGGCGCCCGGTTGACGGCGAAAGGATTGCGCGAGTTGAGGCTCTCGTCGCCGAAGCCGAACATGGCGCTGCCGCGATAGCGGTCCGTGCCGGGCTTGGTGAAGACTTCGATGCGGCCGAAGCCCAGACGGTCATACTCCGCCGAGAAGGGGTTGGAGTTGACGCGTACTTCCCGGATAGACGACTTCGGGGGTAGCTTGCCGCCGCTGAACCCATCGACGAAAATTTCGCCGCCGTTCGGTCCAGCAGCGGGGCCGGCCAGGGCCTGGAGATCGGACTGCAAGTCGTCCGGGTTGTCGGAGAGAACGTTCAGATCTTCGCCTTTAAGCACAACGGCGCCAACCGACGAGGTCGGGTCCGTTGTGACGGCTTCGGCGTCGGTCACCTCTACGGTCTGCTTTTCCGTAGCGATAGCCATGCGTACTTTAATGGCGTAGCCGGCCCCCGTCACGTTGATGTTACGAACCTGAAACGTTGAGAAGCCGGTGGCCGTGATCTGCAGGCTATATTTACCGGGGACGATGGAGGCGACGGTGAATTTGCCGTCCGCGTCCGTGGTGGTTTGTCCAGCTACGCCGGCTGGCCCTGTCAATTTGATTTGCGCATTCGGAACCGAAGCGCCCGAAGGGTCCAAAACCTCTCCGGTGAATGTCTGTGCGGAGGCGCTGGCGAGGAGACACACGAAGAGCGCCAGTGCGCGAAGTACTGTTGTCATGGTTTGATCTCGTTCTATGGGAGGTTTACTGTAGGCCGCCGTCCATACTCCAGTTCGCAATCATCTGGGACGCTTGCTGGGCAGGGGCGCGAAGCAGAAAATCGAGGCCGGCAACGAGAGACAGGGCGACCGGTCGATTCGAAGAGGTTTTGCCAACGGTGACCAGAACGGCGTCACCAGACTGCAGGTCGGCGAACTTAGCCGGAGGGAGCCGGTCGAGGAGCATGGAAGGATCCGGCCCTCCTCCGCCGCCGTTCATACCGGGTCCACGGGGACCAGCGCCTTGGGGACCGTTAGGCGCTGATCCTCGTGGACCAAACCCCGGAGAGCCGCCTCCAGGGCCCCCGGCAGTCCGCGTCAAGCGCGCTTCCGGGGAAACTTGTATCGTGATGTTCTTTTTCGTAGTGAGATCGTAGACCGTCAACGATTGATTGGCAGAGTCAATGGACTTGATTTCGCCGCCGATGGTGGAAAAACGCCCGAAGACGAGTTCGGCTGCTTTCACAGACTTGGCCTCCATGTCCCGTGCGCCCAGAACGCGCATCTGGTCACCAGGCCGAAGGTCCGCGAGTTGTGCCGGCTTGGCGTTGGCGAACCGGGAGGAATCGTCGGCATATTGGTGAATCGACTTCACCGCTGCCGTATCCACCGTCCAAATCATGTTTCCCCGGGACTGTATCGTCAGCGGCTCAACCGTTTTGACAATGCCAGCCAGCGATTTCGTCTTCCACTCCTGCTGCCGGGCGGCATCGCGCGACTCCAGCGACTGACGGGGAATCACGACAATCTGCGCCGCCAGAATTGTTTTCAGCGCGGCGTCCTGTTGCCCACGGGCAAGAATGCGATCCCCCTTCACAAGCGCCGTAATCTCAATGGGTTCCGCGCTGTTCAGGTCCGTTTGCCCCGGAGCGATTCGCTGCACCTTCGCCTCCGGAAGCACTTTGACCGCATAGATTTCCCCTTTGTCAGTCTGCAGGCTGATCTGCCGGTTTGCGGCATCCGCCGCCGTGATTGTGCCAAGAATACGGCCCTGTGCCCATGCGCCCATTACAGCGGCTGCCAGGACGATCGCTAATTTGCTCACGGAAGACAAGACGATGAGAACTACGCAAATGGCACTCTTACGACGGTAAAGAAGTGTAAAGCTGGCGGCCGCGCGTTTCCGGAAGCCCGAAGACCAGCCAGCCGCCGGCCAGGAAGAAGCCAGCAGTAAGAGTCAATGCCGTTCCCAACCCATGTTGATCCGCCAGTGCCCCGATAACAGCCGGCGCGAAGGCGCTCATCACGCGCCCGCCGTTATAACAGAGCCCCTGCGCCGTTCCTCGTACGCTGGATGGGTACAACTCGCTCAGAATGGACCCGAAAGCACTGTAATAGCCATGTCCAAAAAATCCTACCAACGGACCGAGCAACAGAAGCGATTCCGGGCTACGCGCAGCCCCTCCGTAGAGGACAGTCACGATGGCCGCCCCGGTGAGAAATAGCGCAAAGGAAGGCCGCCGCCCCACTTTGTCCGACAGCAATCCGAATAACAGGTAACCCAAGAGAGCGCCGATCTGCATGGGAGCAATCCACGCAGAGCTTTTCACAATGCTAAGTCCCGCGCCGCCCTTTTCAACCGGAGCCGCCAGATAGGCGGGTACCCAAGTGAACAGGCCCCAATAAGCGAACAGGACAAGACTCGACATGGAAATTGCCACCAGCGTGTAACGCAGCAACGGCGCGCTAAAAATGATTCTGAAACGCGCAGCGGCCGGTATCCGCTCCGCCTGTACCCATGTCTGCGGCTCTGGAACGCTGCGGCGAATCCAGAGTACCAACAGAGCCGGCAACGCACCGATGGCGAACAGCGGCCGCCAACCGTAAGCAGGCAGAATCCAGGCGGCCAACCCCGCCGCCGCCAGATAGCCGAACGCCCATCCGGATTGCGTAATACCAATCGCTTTGCCGCGGTGCTCCGCCGGCCACGTTTCCGCAACGAGTACCGTTCCGGCAGACCATTCCGCACCCAGGCCAAGGCCGACCAAGGAACGCCACAGCAGCAACTCGGCGAAGGAATGCGACGTGGCGATCATGGCGGTGAAGATCGAATAGGTGAGGATGGACCCCATCAGAACCTTTGTGCGGCCGAAGCGGTCGGCGAAAACGCCCGCCATGACGCCGCCCACCGCGGCGGCGGCAAGGGTCACTGTGGTCAGGATGCCGGATTGCGCACCGGTCAGTTGAAACTCCTTCTGCATGGACAACAAAGCAAAGGAGTACAGCATGACGTCCAGCGCATCCAGCATCCAGCCGAGCATGGCGGCCAGCAGCGTGCGCCACTGCGTGGGTGTTATGGGAGTTCCGGCGAACAAGGCATGATTATAACTGGAGCGCCGGATACTACACTGAAAGAAATGCCGATCGACGTCGCCAGTTGGTGGCAGTTCTTCGCTGTCGCGCTCTCGTCGATCCTTTTCCTGGTCGACCCCGTGGCCACCGTCCCCGCGTTCCTCGTCATGACGGATGGCGACAGCCAGGAGCATCGCCGCCGGATGGCCAAACGCGCGGCCTGGACGTGCTTTTTTATCCTGGGCGGTTTCGGACTGGTGGGAGCACAGGTTTTTAAACTGCTGGGCATTACGATGCCGGCCTTCCGGATTGCGGGCGGCTTAATTCTGCTGTTGATTGGCCTGGACATGGTGCAGGCAAGGCGGCCCGGTACAAATGAAGCGCCCGGAGAGGCGGAGGAAGGCGCACGCAAGGATGACGTCGGCATTATTCCCCTGGGAATGCCGATGTTGGCGGGGCCCGGAGCGATTTCGACGGTAATGGTGCTAATCGGCCCCAGCCCGCAGTGGTGGCAACTTCTGCTCATCTTCACGGCGCTCGCCCTGACAGCTGCGCTTTGCTTCTGGGTGCTGCAGGCGGCCAACAAAGTACGCCGCTATTTGGGCGAGACCGGCATTCACATTCTGACCCGCCTGATGGGAATGCTGCTCACCGCCCTTGCCGTGCAGTTCATCAGCGGCGGGCTGCTGGACCTCGGCTTCGGCGTTAAACGCTGAATTCGGCGTCAAATACGGTGGCCAACCCGTGGACCACCGAAGCGATGCGAACGCAACCGATGATGATCTCCTCGCCGACGCCTTTCTCCCGTACCACTTTCTCGTGGGAGTCAATACAAACGCCGCAACCATTGATGGCGCTAGCCGCGATACAGAACAACTCGAAGTCCACCGGTTCAATGCCGTGCGTGCGAATGACGTTCATGCGCAAACGGGCAGGAATCGTATTGTATTTCTTGTTTTCCGCCAAGTGCTGAAAGCGGTAGTAGATATTATTCATTCCCATGATGGCCGCCGCCGCGCGGGCTGCCTCCAGGGCTTCTGGCTTCAAGTGTTCCGCAGCCGCCTTCGTAATTGCCGCCAGCAACTGCGGATTGCGCGAGGTAATTGCGGAAGTGACAGCCGTTCCCCAAATCTGTTGTTTGGAAAGCTCCGGCTGCTGCAGGAGATTGCTGAGGTTCAGCTTCAGGTCCTTGGCGTAAGCAGGGACAGTATCAAGTAGTTGTTCGAGTGTCATAAAGGTAGGTAGAGAAAGAAAAGGCGGACTGGTTGGTCCGCCCTTTGGTTGCAATGTGCGATTAGAGCGTGGCCTGACCCTTTTCCCAGTTGCAGGGGCAGAGTTCATCGGTCTGCAGAGCATCCAACACGCGGAGCACTTCATTCGGATTGCGGCCCACGGAAAGATCATTGACGCTCACGAAACGGATGACGCCGTCCGGATCGACAACATAGGTGGCGCGGAGGTACATGCCGATGCCTTTGTGCAGGACACCGAGTTCCTTCCCGAGTTCCTGCTTCTTGTCAGCAAGCATCGGGACGGGAAGATCGCGGAGGTCGTCGTGGTTATTGCGCCAGGCAAGGTGAACAAACTCGGAGTCTGTGGAACCGCCCAGGACCTGCGCATCGCGGTCCGCGAAGTCTTTGGCGAGCTTACCGAACGCGGCAATTTCGGTCGGACAGACGAACGTGAAGTCCATCGGCCAGAAGAAGTAGACCTTCCACTTGCCCGGATAGCTCTCGTCCGTGATCGTTTCGAATTCTTTGCCCTTTTCACGGCTTACCGTAGCCATAACGGAAAAGGAAGGGAACTTATCTCCAACTCCAAGCATGATGATTGCTGTCTCCTAACTATTTTTTGCGTACGAGGTTCGAGAAGAACTGCGTTGCGCCTTGGGCGCGGCGCAGGCGGCACAGAGGCCATGAGCTTCAACGACAAAACGCTCCAGGTGAAACCCGGCCGGCAGAGCATCCCGCAGGCGAAGCCCCTCTACCTGCTCCACAGGCAGATCAAACATCTTCCGGCAGACCCGGCAGATCAAATGGTGATGCGGAGCGTTGTTGGCCTCCAGGCGAAGCGACCGGTGATGCAGGTTCACTTCCCCAATGAGCCCGTTGTCGAGAAAAGTCTTGATGTTGCGATAGACCGTGCCCAGCGAAACGCTGGGGATGTCGCGCTTGACCCGTTCGTAGAGCATCTCCGGACTCGGATGATCCGCCGCCTCCAACAACGCCCGATATAGCACTTGGCGTTGATGAGTGCAGGGGAGCCCAGCCTCCACGCAGCGGGTTCGAAACCACTGCATCTTCTGCTCCACGTCCATACCCGGTTGGATGCGGACGGTGGGAGCAGGATGCATGTTTCTATTAGATGAGAATTATTCTCATCCGTCAATTCAGACTTTCACTGTTCGGAAGAGCTTGCCCAAAGTGCGAAGGGCCCGGTCGACTTCCTTTTCGGTCAGGATGTAGGGCGGCAGGAAACGCAGGACCGTGTCATGTGTGGCGTTAAATAGCAGGCCCTCTTCAATGCCCTTCATGACGTAGTTCTTACCGGGCCGATCCAATTCGACGCCAATCATCAAGCCGGCGCCGCGTACTTCCTTCACGAAGGAATGCTTCGTCTGGAGGTCCCGCAATCCGGCAATAAAATAATCGCCGACGCGGCTCACCTGTTCCAGCAAACCGCCCTCCATAATATCGATGAACTCGATTGCCGCGCGGCAAGCCAGCGCACCGCCGCCGAACGTGCTGCCGTGCATGCCGGGCCGGATGGAGGCCGCTGCGCGCTCATTGCACATCACTACGCCCAAGGGCAGCCCGCAGGCCAAAGGTTTGGCGGTTACCATGACGTCGGGCTGTACGTCCGGGGCCGCCAGGGTGTGCGAGAACCAGACGCCCGTGCGGCCCACGCCGCACTGCGTCGCGTCAAATACGAGGAGTGCGTTATGTGCGTCCGCCAAGGCGCGCGCTTCCCGGAGAAACGCGGCGTGCATTGGGTTAATTCCGCCTTCCCCTTGAATGCCTTCCAGAATAATACCCGCTGTATTGGAATTGACGGCCGCCCGAAGAGCCTCGATATCGTTCGCGGGAATCCAGCGCGGACCGGCAAGCAAGGGCTCAAAATCCTGCCGGTACTTGGGCTGGCCGGTGACTGACAATGCACCCAGGCTGCGCCCGTGAAACGAGTTTTCGAGCGCAATAATTTCGATTTTCCCCGCCCCGCCGCCGTTACCGTGCGAACGAATCATCTTCATCGCGCCTTCCATTGCCTCCGTACCGGAATTGCAAAAGAAGCTACGCTGCAGGCCGCTGATCTTCGCCAGTTTTTCGGCCAGCTTGCCCTGATACTCGTGGTAGTAGAGGTTGGAACAGTGAATGAGCAGGCCGGCCTGTTCTCGAATGACCCGTGTGAGACGCGGATGCGCGTGACCCAGCGCGTTGACGCCAATGCCGCTGATCAGATCCAAATAGCGTTTGCCGTTGAAATCGTACAGCCACGTTCCCTTGCCCCGGCGAAGCGCCAGCGGGTAGCGTCCGTAGTTCTGCAGCAGATACTGCTTCTCCAACTCCATCGTCTGCTGCGTGGAGGACAACTGCTCTATTTCAACGTCTGCCGTAGCCACTCGACCATCTTCTCCTTGTACTTTTGAAAAGCCGGTTCTTTCTCCCAGGCGCCGATCCCATGGGGCGCGCCTTCCACCGTGAATACTTCACAGCTAACCCCGGCCTCCTTCATTTTCGCGCACATCAGCGGCGATTGGTCATATGGCACCTGCTTGTCCGCCGTTCCGTGAATCAGCAGATACGGCGGCATTCCCTTATGCACATAGGTGACCGGCGACGCAGCACGCATCTTTTCTTCCTGCGCCGCGCCCATCCCGCTGATTCCGAGCAACTTTTCTACATTCTCCCCCGGTCCGCCCGTCGCTTTCGCGCGCGCTCCCAAATCATGCACTCCGTAGAAAGAGACTACCGCCGCGACTTTTGTATCTCCTCTTCCCCGAGCCCCGGCATAAGAAACCAAATGCCCACCGGCCGACTCTCCCATCAGCACCAGACGCTTTGTATCGACTTTATACTCCTTGGCGTGCACCCGCACCCATCGCACCGCGGCATCGACGTCATCCGCCGGAGCCGGGAATCGATGGTCCGGCGCCAACCGGTAATTTATCGAGAACCAGGCAAATCCAGCCTTTGATAGCGGATCGAACAGCGGCGGCACATAGGTTGTCTTCGTGCCCCGCACCCAACCGCCGCCGTGCACAATAATTACGCCTGGGAAAGGCCCCTTTCCCTCCGGGACGTAGGCATCCAACGTCAGAGCTGTTCCTCCGGGCCTGGAAAACTCGATGTCCGTGCGCAATTCCGCCGCTAGGGGCGCGGCTAACAACAACAGACTGTAGACCGATTTGTGAAACGTCATTCTTCCTCTCCGCGCCGGTAAGGCGCCGAACCGAATTGTACAGGAGCCAAACCAGGAGATCCCCCACAGGAATAATCCATCAGAGCAATCTGATAGAAATCGGGGCGAAATTCTGCTTCTCTTCTGCCGATGAAGTCTGTGAGCACACACTAGACCCGTGCGGTCCGCACTAAGCGAAAGAAGGAAAGTCATGGCGAATTCTAGGCAGGCAGTTCCAGGAGAAGACTCATTGCGCAGTCAACCAGCGCAGGATGCCGATTCGGCGGCAATGGTAGCCGCGATCCACCGGTCACAGGCCGTGATTGAGTTTCAATTGGACGGAACGATCATTACCGCCAACGACAACTTCCTGACTACGCTTGGCTACAGGTTGGAAGAGATTGCCGGCCGGCATCACCGGATATTCGTGCTGGAAGAGGAACGAAATAGCGAGGAATATAGGCAGTTCTGGCAGTCACTCAACCGGGGAGAATACCAGAGCGGCGAATTCCGCCGGATGGCGAAAGGGGGCAAAGACGTTTGGATTCAAGCTTCCTACAATCCTGTCTTCGACGCGAATGGAAAGCCATATAAAATTGTGAAGTTTGCCGTGGACATCACCCGGCAAAAGCAGCTTTTCGCTGACTATTCCGGGCAGATCGCAGCGATCAGCAAATCCCAAGCGGTGATCGAATTCAAGCTCGACGGGACGATTGTCAACGCGAATGAGAACTTTCTGCAGGCGACCGGGTACACGCTTGCGGAGATTCAAGGACGGCATCACCGGATGTTTATGCCGGAAAGCGAACGGGAAAGCGTGGCGTACCAAGATTTCTGGAATGCCCTCGGGCGGGGCGAATTTCAGGGTGGAGAGTACAAGCGTGTTGGCAAAGGCGGACGTGAACTTTGGATTCTCGCCACCTACAACCCCATCCGCGACTTGAACGGCCGCCCATTCAAGGTAGTTAAATACGCGACGGACATCACCGCCCAGAAACTGCAGAATGCCGACTATGCCGGACAGTTGGCGGCCATCCACAAGTCCCAGGCTGTGATTGAGTTCAACCTCGACGGGACCATTTTGACGGCCAATGATAATTTCTTGAAGACTCTGGGCTACACGCTAGGCGAGATTCAGGGCCAGCATCACAGCATGTTTGTCGACGCCGCAACCAGCAAGAGTCCGGCATACAGGGACTTTTGGGCGGCTTTGAACCGCGGCGAATATCAAGCGGCGGAGTACAAACGCTACGGCAAGAACGGGCGCGAAGTATGGATTCAGGCATCGTACAACCCGATCATGGACTTGAATAAGAAGCCGTTTAAGGTAGTGAAGTACGCCACTGACGTGTCAGCGCAGGCCAAGTCCCGCATGGAAATGACGACGATCGTCGAGTCCCTACAAGGCGCTTCGATGAATCTGAACAATGTCAGCCAGATGATGGGCTCGAGCGCGGAGGAGACATCCTCGCAGGCCACGCTTGTTTCAGCCGCGTCAGAACAGGTAAGCCGAAGCGTACAGACGGTTGCATCCGGGACCGAGGAGATGTCCAGCAGCATTCGTGAGATTGCCAAAAACGCGAGCGAAGCGGCGCGCGTCGCCAGCGTCGCCGTCAAAGTGGCCGACACGACGAATCAGACGATCAACAAACTCGGCGACAGCAGCCTGGAAATTGGCAAGGTGATCAAGGTGATCACCTCCATCGCCCAACAGACGAACCTGCTGGCGCTCAACGCCACAATTGAAGCGGCACGCGCGGGAGAAGCGGGCAAGGGATTTGCCGTTGTCGCCAACGAGGTGAAAGAGTTGGCGAAAGAGACCGCGAAGGCCACCGAGGATATCAGCCGGAAAATCGAAACGATTCAAGGGGATACGAAGAGCGCGGTGGCCGCCATCGCGCGTATTGGTGAAGTGATTACGCAGGTCAATGACATTTCGGGAACCATTGCCACCGCAGTAGAGGAGCAGACGGCCACCACAGCCGAAATGAGCCGGAATATCGCAGAGGCGGCCAGGGGAACAGCGGAGATCGTCGAAACCATTTCCGGCGTCGCCACGGCGGCCCGGGAAACGTCCAAAGGCGCATGTACGACGCAGGAGGCCGCTACGGAACTCTCATCGCTCGCCGGCACGCTGCAACGGATCGCAACACGATTTTAACCGGCGCGCCCATGCACTCCCGGGATTCCGCGAGTGCATGGGCGTCACGCTAAAATAAAAGCCCGGTGCAAATTACGATCTCCAAAGAGAATTACCTCAAGGCCATTGCCGAGGCAGAGGCGGAGGGAGAAATCGTAATTGCCGCCACGTTGGCCCGGTGGCTGAACGTTTCCGCACCCGCCGTCACCATGGCATCCCGCCGCTTGCGCCGGGATGGACTGATCGAAGCGGCAAGGGACGGCCAGATTACGCTTACGGCGGCTGGGCGAGAGATCGCGGAACGCCTGATCCGCAGGCACTATCTCATTGAAAGGATGCTCACAGAGGTCTTCGACATGGAGTGGTATAAAGTCCATGACGAAGCAGAACAGCTGGAGCATGCCGTTTCGGCCGATTTCGAAGCAAAACTCGCTGACAAGCTGGGCGATGACAAAAACTGCCCGCATGGCTTTGCGCTCGGCCTCGAATCGAAAGAAGGCCGTTTGCGCCGCGGCCTTGTCGCCTTGCACGAATTGGCCGCCGGAAAGCAGGCGGCCGTTGTCAGCGTGTTTGAAAGGGATCGCGGACTTTTGGAGTACCTCGATGGTCTGGGAATCAAACCGGGAGCTATGGTCGAGCTTCTAAGCCACAATGCGGATCAGACGGTAACGCTGCTTGTCGGGGGGTGCCCCGTGCCACTGGGGCGAGGCGCTGCCGAAAAGGTATGGGTTAGCGCTTTGCCGGCGCTGGATTTGGCCGAGACGCCGCGGTCTTCGCAGGCGCGGCTTTAAGCAGGAGTTCAATGTGCTTAGTGAGTTCCGCCTGTTCAGCGACTGGACCGCCATTGGGATTGTTCTGTAGCAGACCTCCGACAAATCGCTCCCGGATCACGCCGTTTCTATCGATAAAGGCAAACGTGGGCACGTAAAAAGGACGCATCACCGATAACCCGAAGAACCGGTAAGCTTCCTGGTTGCCAATCGAACCCATCGGATAGGTTGCGCCATACTTCCGCCGGAACTCCGGAAAATCCTTGCGTTGATTTTCATCCGTAGCAACAGCGATCACCTGCACGCCCTTGGGGCCGTATGTCCGCAACGCCTTCTCCAGAACCTCAGCCGATTTCTGGCAGTGTGGGCACGTAGTGGAGAAGAATTCCAGCACTACCGGCTTCCCTTTGTACTGGCTCAGCTTCACCGTCTGGCCGTTTTCCATCTTAATCTCCAACTCCGGGGCCGGCTGATTCACGTCCTCAGCGAAAACGAACCCAGCGGTCAGAAAGGCAATTGCAGCAAGTAATCTCATGCGATGGCACCTGTTTGAATAGATTGGAAATAGGCGATGGTTGGTTTCAACCCTTCTTCCAGCGAAATCCTAGGCTCCCAGCCAAGGACCCGTTTCGCCTTGGAAATATCGGGTTTTCGCCGCTTCGGATCATCCTGCGGCAGTGGCTCAAAGACTATCTCGGACGCCGACCCGGTCTGTGCAAGAATCACCTCGGCAAACTGCAGCATGGACCGCTCCACCGGGTTGCCCAGGTTCACCGGGAACCGTTCCTCGGACTGCGACAGCAAAAAGAGACCGCGTACCAAATCACTGACAAAACAGAAACTACGAGTCTGGGAGCCGTCTCCGTATACCGTAATTGGCTTACCTTGCAGAGCCTGGTCCAGAAACTGCGGGACCACGCGACCGTCATCAAGCTTCATGCGAGGCCCGTATGTGTTAAAAATACGGGCGATATTCGTCCGCAGGCCATACTTCCTGTGATAGGCCATCGCAATGGCCTCGGCAAACCGCTTGCTTTCGTCATAACAGGACCGTGGACCTACTGGATTCACGTTACCCCAGTACGTCTCCACCTGTGGATGTTCCAGCGGATCGCCATAGCATTCGGAGGTGGAAGTCACCAGATAGCGGGCGCCGTTCGCCCGGGCCAGCTCCAACAAATTCCGGCTAGCAATAGAGCCGACATCGAGCGTTTCGATCGGATATGCATAGTAGTCTTTGGGACTTGCGGGCGACGCCGCATGGATGACGCAGTCCACGGAGCCAAGATCCGGCAAAGGCTGGCAGACGTCCGCTTCGACAAACTGAAAATTTTCGTTGTCCCGCAGATGAGCAATATTGCGAATATTCCCGGTCAAAAAGTTGTCAACACCCACAACTTGATGGCCTTCCTGGAGGATCAGATCACAAAGATGAGACGGCACAAACCCTGCCGCGCCCGAAACAACAAATCTCACGAATGTTCCTCCAAATTCTTTAGTGTAGCGTGGTAAGGATGGAACGCTTGCATCCTGTGGAGTCCCTGGTGTTCGCCCCCCTGTTGGCGGCAGCACTCTTTGGCTTCGCGAAACGACTGGGCCGTGTCGCTACCCTGGTTAGATCGGCACGAAAAGACGTTGGCTTTAGCATCACGCCTCTGGCTCCGCGCATCCGCGAATTTGTCATCGATGTTCTTTGCCAGGCACAGGTAATCCGCGAGCGGCCGCTACCCGGCTTGGCCCACGCCTTTCTTTTCTGGGGCTTTTGTGCGTTTGGGTTGGTGACGATCAATCATTTCGCCATCGGCTTTGGTTATCCGTTCTTTGATCTGCACGAGGGCTGGTTCGGCCCAGCGTACGGCCTGCTGGCGGCCTGTTTTGCCATTGCTGTAGCGGTTTCAATCATTGGATTGGCAATCCGGCGGCTGGTCGTACAACCAAAATGGCTCGGCCAGGTCAGCTACGAGAGCGGATTTATCGCCCTGCTGATTTTCACGCTGATGGTCACCTACCTCGTTGACTACACCCTGCAGATGACAGGTTCCGCCTATCACCTGGTCTGGTGGCTTCATACCGCGGCCCTGCTGATCTTCCTGCCGCTCATCCCGCACACCAAGCACCTGCACCTGCTGCTGAGTCCGATTACGGTATTTCTATCCCGCGGCAAGTTCAGTGCGATTCCCCCGCTGGAAGGGGACGAAGATTTCGGCCTTGTGGCCAGCAAGGATGTGACCCAACTGGTCACGCTACAGGCATTTTCCTGCGTGGAATGCGGCCGCTGTACGGAACACTGCCCGGCGAACAATACGGGCAAGAGTTTGAATCCTAAGGAAATAATCCTTGGAATGCGCGCTCATCTCATCGAATTTGGGGTCCAGGGCGACGAACCGCTGCTCGGCAAGCACATTGCGCAGGACGATATTTTCCAGTGCACCACCTGCGGAGCTTGTGAAAATCAATGCCCCGTGGGCATCGAGCATCTGCCGGTGATTATCGGTCTGCGGCGCGGAGCTGTTAACACCGGCGCCTGGGAAGACGACCATGGCGGCAAGCTTTTCCGCAACCTGGAACGCTACGGAAACCCGATGGGCTTCGCCAATTCGGAGCGGGACAAGTTCATAAAAAAACTGGAGTTACCTCTGTTTGACGGTTCGCAGGAGTACGCTCTCTGGATGGGTTGCATGGGCAGCTACGACCCGCAAGGCCGGGAAATTCTCAGCTCACTAGTCAAGGTACTGCGGCACCACAAGATCACGTTTGGCGTGCTGAAAAAGGAACGATGTTCCGGTGATTCCGCGCGCCGTCTCGGAAACGACCTATTGTTTCAGACTCTCGCCGAACAGAACATCGCGGCGTTGGAAAAGGCCGAAAAGGTTCTGAGCGCCTGTCCCCACTGTGTTCGGACTATTGGCGAAGACTATAAGGAATTCGGAGCCAACATCGCGATTGAACATCACAGTCAGTTGCTGGCTCGGCTTCCAGCCGGCAAGGCGGACGCGAAACGGGTGGTTTATCACGATCCGTGCTACTTGGGGCGCTATCAAGGAACATACGACGAGCCGCGGCAAGTGGCTGCGCAAGCGGGACGGCTGGTCGAACCGCCCCGCCACGGGGAGCGTAGTTTCTGCTGCGGCGCCGGCGGTGGATTGGCTTTCTTGGGCGAAGAGAGCGGCGCAAGGGTCAACCACGAGCGCGCGAAAGAGTTAGCTGCCACCGGAGCGGATGTGGTTGCGGCAGCGTGCCCTTTCTGCAACACGATGTTCCGGGATGGTCTGGCCGCAGTCTGCGAAAAGCCGCCCCAACTTCTGGATATCGCACAAATTGCGGCGGCGAAGCTCCCGGAATGATGCCAGTCTGTGCTATCCTAGCACTTGGTCATCACTGACCGCCCTGAGTGGGCGCGTAGCTCAACTGGCAGAGCAACTGACTCTTAATCAGTAGGTTGATGGTTCGATTCCATCCGCGCTCACCACTCACCGATTATTCCTACGACTCCAAAGAGCCTTAGGCAAATGCGTGCGATGGAGGGCCGTTTTCGCCGTCTAAGTGACCAGCCATTTCATGCCGCGGCCAATCGCCTTGCCGCCCTGAATAGTGCCTTCAATCGCGTGATCGCTCACACGGGCGCTTCCCTTCCCTACTGCTTTCGTACCTTTGGCCGTTGCTTTGCTCGCTTTCACGACGGCGGGTCCCGTCCGATGCGGCACCTTCGAATGCTTTTTCGCCGCCGCACCCCACATGCTCACCGGAGCACAGAGCATCATGGCTATCGTCAACATCCTTGTAAGCTTTCTCATTTTCTCTCCTGCTACATGGATGCCCAAGCCTGGAAATCCGTTTCCGGCGCTGCTATCCACTCGTGCTACCGTAGTCAACGGAATCCCGCCATGTCAACTCCACTCCGCTTCGCCCTTGCGCTGACGATCGCGGCCACGGCCCTGGCCGCGCAATCTCCAGAGAAGATTTCTCATGGAAGCTACGAATGTTGGGCAAACGGGGCGGCGCGCCTTCTTCTCAATTTCTCCATCCGCTCATCCACGCAGTACATCGACTCTGACAATAAGCCAGGCCTGTATTCCTATAACTCCAAAACAGGGCGCCTCTCTTTTAAAGGCGGAGCTCTCGATGGGGTCATGCCGTCCGGCTTTATCGCCGTCTATCACGAGCCGAAAGGCCGGCCGACCGTCAGTTTCCGTAGCCCGCGCGGCTCCGAAGCCGCATTCTGCGAAAAGGTGAAGTAGCGTCAGCCCACTTCTTCATTGGCCCGCCGCAGTAGGCCGCGCATCTGGGCTATGCAATAGGCGACTCCAGCCCGGCGCATCCCGGTATCGCCGGCCAATTCCGGTACGTGGTCCGGCACAATGGACCCATTAAACCGGACCTTCCGCAAGGCCTTCATCACGGCATACATATCCATATACCCGTCCTCCGGAAACGTCTCGTGAAATCGCGGCAACGGCGAAGACACATTCCGAAAATGGACATCGACAATCTTGCCGCGCCCGCCAAAGTCCTGAATCATTCCGAAAACGTCTTTGCCCATCTGCGATCCGCCCTCGGACCACGTTCCCACGCAGAAGGTCAGGCCCCAATGCTTCGACGCTCCCGCAATTTTCTCCGCCCGCGCGTAGCCGTCATAGTGCGTCAAGACCTTGGCTACACCGTTCATCTTGGACAGCGGCGGATCATCGGGATGCAACGCCAACCGTACGTTAGCCTTTTCCGCCTCCGGCAGCACGGCCTTCATGAAGTAGGCGTACGTCCCCCAAATATCCTCGGGTGAATACTCTCGTTCAAATGCCTGCTTTTCCACCCTGTTCCGGAAATCGTCGACGGAAAATTCCCGAGCCCGGTAGCCGCGGGGCGTGTCGATTATCGCCGTCGTATACGTATTGGCAGGATGCCAATCATAGTTGGCAACCGGAATCCCCAACCGCCCGCAATCGCGCAGGAATTGACAGTACGTCTCAATGATCTCGTCCCGCCGCCCACGTCCAAGCTGCACATCTAAGTGCCGGTAGGCGTAGTGCACGCCCGAAAAAATCTTCATTTGAAAGCGGGCTAACCGCTCCACGGTCGCTTTCATGAAGTCATAGGGAGCCGATTCTCCGAATTCAATCCGGCACCAGCGGATTCCCAGTTGCTGCAGGAAACGCAGATCCTCGTCGCTCAAAGAACGGATCACCATCCGGTGCGAGAGCTTGATATTGGCCGGGTCATACTCGTCAATTTTCGGACGCGCCGAAGCCCAGGCGCTCGTCAGCACGGGTATCGTCAGAAAAGAGCGGCGAAACATGCGCCGCTACACTATCACACCGCGGAAGCACGCCGGGATGTAATGATCTTCCCGATGGCCACAACGATGAGAGCGCCCGCTATCTGCACACCGATTTCCATCGCCTGGCTTGGGTGCAGTGCGGCGTGAACCACCGGGTCCGTAATAATCAACTCCGCACCCACATGCCCCAGAATGGCCGCGCCAATCCAGATCACAATCGGGTACCGGTCCATGATGGTCGAAAGAAGCGTGCTCGTGAAGACCACGAACGGAATGCTCAGGCCCAGGCCAAACAACAGTAGTGCAAAATTTCCCTTGGAGGCGCCGGCCACAGCCAACACATTGTCGGTTGACATCGTCAAGTCGGCGACTAGGATGTACCAGATCGCGGACCAAAGGCTATGCGCATGATGAGAGCCGGCTTCTTCCTCG
>DASTML010000048.1:0-18110 GCA_035714175.1 Bryobacteraceae bacterium
GTGCAGCTTTCGGGCGGCTACATAGGCGCCGCCTATTCGGCCACCCCGTTCCAGCCGGGGGATACGCCGATTCCGAACCTTGTTGCGCCAAAGTCAGTCGATAAGGCGGTTCGGGATCGCCAGATGCGGGCGCTGCTCGACTGGAATCAGGAATTCCGCGCAGCCTATTCGTTGGACAGCGAGATACAGGCGAGGTTGCAGTCATACGAACTGGCTGGAAATTTGATGCGTACGGCTCCGGAAATTGTCGATTTCTCCAAAGAGGCGGCGCATGTGAAGGGCCTGTACGGAATTGGGGAGAAAGAAACGGATGATTTTGGGCGGCAACTCCTGTTGGCGCGCCGACTGGCGGAAAAAGGGGTTCGATTCATCCAGATCTGCCATGCCGGCGGGGGCAACGGGTCCTGGGACGCCCATGGCGACATGGCTAGCCACGCACCGCTGTGCCGTGCCGTGGACAAGCCGATCGCCGGGTTGATTGCCGACCTGAAACAGCGTGGCATGCTTGACCAGACGCTGGTTGTTCTGACCAGCGAATTCGGCCGTACGCCGTGGTCGCAGAACACAACGGGCCGGGATCACAACGGGAAAGGGTTCAGCACTTTGCTAGCTGGCGGCGGCGTGCGCGGCGGCGTTGTGGAGGGCGCAACGGACGACGTCGGGTATAAGGCTGTGGACCGGCCGCACTACATCAGCGATCTGCAGGCCACGATCCTGCAACAGATGGGTTTGAACTACCAAAAAATGGATTTCAACGCCAGCGGGCGAGCCTTTCATCTGATTGAGGAAGGGACCGGCCCCATCCGCTCGATATTGCGGAGTTAAGCCTGATAGCCGAAGAGTTTTTCCGCTCGAATTCGCTCGGCGACCGGGGGCGGAACGTACTTCTGCCATGTATTGTCACCCGTTTGGATGCGCTGGAGGATTTCGGCCGGCATGATGGGTAAATCCACAACATCGAACACAGGGAGCGAGAAGATGCGCTTATTGTCGAGGAGATGCTGGTAGAGGTGGCGCAAGTGCGGGGCGACTTCCACCTGCTCCGCGGAGATGGGATTGCGGGTTGCGGCATCCCACATCGGATAGATGTAGAGAGCCGTATCCCCCTGGAGAAGATGGCCGAGCGCCTCCAGAATGCCGCCGGGGAGATCGGCATAATACTCTTCCTGAAAGATACCGCGCATGGTGCCTAGCCCCATCACGTGGCCAATGGGCAGTTTGGTATACCGCCGCAGATAACTGGTGAGCCTGTAGGAGGCGGAGAAGTTCGAGATCATTACCGGATGCCCTAGTGCACCGAGAATATCGACGCGGGCAAGGAAATCCTCGTGGTCCACCTGGTCAGAAGAGATCAGGTTCTTCAGACTCATTTCCATTAAAACGGCCAGCCGGTTTTCTTCAATCCCCTGTTCGGCAATCATCCGTTCACTGCCGCAATAAAGCATATCCAGCGTAACGTTGGTGATGGGCCGGAAGGTGCCGCGTTGCAAGAGAACGGGCCGTCCAAACAGGATTTCGGCCGGCTCCACCGCTTCGCCGGCCGCGGTAAATACGGCGGCGTCGGTGAGCCCCTGCGCTACCAATTGGAGACTCATCAAACGGTTGTCCAATTGTGCAAACGCCGGACCGCTGAACTTAATCATGTCGACTTCCAGACGCACCCGGCTCAGCCCGTCCATCAACCCTTCGATCAGTTCTTCCGGGTGCTCGTTCAAATAAAAGGCGCCGTAGATCAGGTTGACACCGAGAATGCCGATTACTTCCTGTTCGCGAACGGTGACCGGATCCAGCAAACGCACATGAATGAGGATCTCGGACGCCTCGGCGCGCGGTTCGTTTTGAAACCGGATGCCCAACCAGCCATGGCCGTTCCCCGGCTGTGAACGGCGGTTAGTAGCAACGGTGTCGGCAAACGCGAAGAATTTTGTGGTCACGCCGCGGGCATTGTCCAACCGCTCCTGTAATAGCGAGTACTCATGCGTCAACATGCTCTGCAGACGTTGCCGGCTGACGTAGCGCGTGGATGGCCCGTAAATGGCGTCCGAAACGACCATGTCATAGGCCGACATCGACTTGGCGACTGTGCCGGAGGCCCTGCCGCCACGAAAAAACCAGGCTACAACCTCCTGCGCAGCGCCGATTTCGGCAAATGCGCCGTAGGTCGTCGGATCCCCATTCAGCCGTGCGACTTTCTGATGCGTGCTGATTGATTCCTTATCCATGAGGGCCATCCCTTCTAGTTTCTATCGGCGGCATCAAAGAAGGGAAGTAGAGAGAACCGCTATCAGTTAACTCTGAGGCCCGTGAACCATTCCGGCAGTGCGCGGCGCAACTCCCAGCCCTCTCCCCGAAGGACTACTCGCACGTTCCCCAGGCCCGCCACGCTCTGTTGCGCCTGTGCGCGGAGCATGGGTTTCCCGTTTGGGTTTACGGGCGAGAGCAGAGTGACCGTGCGATTGCCCAGTAGACGGTAGGCGTCGGTGAGATCCGCGTGGCGTAAAATACCCGGAATTACCGCCTGATCCAGACCCTCGTGAATCCGGGCGGACACGAAATCCAGGTAGCTGACAATGCCGCGCTCTACCGTCAATTCCGTGATTTGTTTTTCAAAGACCGTCGCGAAAATGGCTGCTGGACCTACGGCGCCCTTCGCGTACACGGACAGTCTGCGGCCCGCGGCTTCCGGACGGCTTAGCAAGTAGCGAGCCGCCCCGGCAATGTCGGCCGCCTGGATTTCGATCAGATTGCGCCCCAGCAGGATCGCCTTGGAAGCCAGTTGGTAGGACTGCCGGTACCCGGTACGTCCCGAGGGGCGGTAGCCCTCTCCCATGCCTCGCGGATCGACGGCCAGTACGGGCGTTCCGGCGTTCACCAGTGCCAAGACATCGGGGTCATTGCCTTTCCCAAATGAACTGACAAAAACGACGGCGCGGTTGCCGGCTGGAACGGCGGGATGAAAGAGAAGCGCGGGAATCGACAAACCGCCTTCTACCGTTAATTCCAGCTTTTCCGTGCGGATACCGTTTGCGGTGGTCTCGCCCACCGTGTGACCCGCCGCCTCCTGTGGCTGATAACCGATTGCCTTCCGCAAGCCTTCCAGCGTCTGGGCGGGCCGGCTCCGCGCCAACTCGTGCGCATAGCGTAGGTTGAGAGTCTGTACCGTCTCCGATCCCCCCGCGGTCGCCAACTGACCCGTGGCCGTTGCATATAGCAGCGACTCTTCCTCCGGCTCCGTGGATTGCTCCGGCGCATCGCCGCCGCGGTTTTGTAGCCATCGGTTCAAGAACCGGTAGGCGGCCTCCCGCCTTGGTTTGGACCAGCCATGCGTATCGTCGTACTCAAAGTAGCCGGCCTTTTCTCCGGCGGCCAGGAGGTCGAAGAGACGTTGATTCTGCTTGAACGTTGCCCTGGCTCCGGCAATGGGAAAAAAGTCCTGGATGGCCGTTGTCATGAGGAAGGGTTTCGGAGCCGCGGCGAGAGCGAAATCGCCGAAATCGAGCTTCTTGGCAATGAAAGAAGGGAATACCTGCTCGGCATCCTGCGGGCCGGGGCCAGACCACAGTTCGCGCCACCGCGTCATGTAACAGGACGAAACCGCGGCCGCCAGCCGGGGTTCGGCAAAAGCGAGGTAGGCTGCTTGCGTGCCGCCGCCGGAGTTGCCGGCCACGGCGATTCGCCTGGGATCAATTTCGGGGCGAGTCAACAGGTAGTCAAACGCACGTACTCCGTCCCAGATCTCGTAGCGCGCCATGGTGTGTCCGGTTAACAGACACTGCATCCCGGCCATGGTGTGCTCACCTGTGCCAATCCCTACGCGGGAGGCTCCACTGGTCGCGTCGAAATACTCGGAACGCTCGCCCTGTCCGGGCGGGTCAATGGCAAGAACGGCAAAACCTTGCCTGGCGAAACCGATAAATGCGGTCTGATAGGTTGCCGATGCTTTGCCATTGGCAGAGTGGCCGGCCACGCCGATTACGGCGGGATACGGGCCATTGCCCACCGTGGGCAGGTACAAATTCGCGGTGACGCGAAACCCAGGTTGGCTTTCAAAGATTATGTTTTCCACCCGGTAACCGGGCCTCGTGAATCCGCCTGTGATTTGCGGATTCAAGGGTGTGCGCTGTGCGGGCAGACCGCCAATGAGATCGAGCAATGTTCTTTGTACGGCTGCTTGCCGTTCGCGGACCGCGGCGGCCGACTGCATATTCCCCACTGCCGTTTCCCTTTCGTCCCAATGGCGTTCGGCCTGCCTCGTCAGCCAATTCTGGAAGGCGACGGCGTAGTCTGTACTTTGCGCAAATCGGGCGGCGGCGGATAGGGCGGCAAGTGAGAGCGGGAATCTCATCGTCTGCCCGTTGTATCAAACTTCGACGGAAGGCTGTTCTCGAACCAGCCAAATGGCTACCATTCCCAGCGCATAAATTAACGCGCAGATCGTTCCTACGCGTGGGTAGTCCCCTCCCAGGAAGCTGAACAACACGCCGGCGCCCAAGACCCCGATGGCCGTGGCGAAGCGGCCGGAATTATAGGCCAGTCCGCTGCCCGTGGCCCGGACGTGCACCGGAAAGAGTTCCGGCAGATATAGCGCCAGCCAGCCGAAAAACAGAGTGGACGTAAATCCTTGCGCAAATACGACCGCATGAAAGCCGGGCCGCAGCGGCGCGGTAAGTTGGAACATGGCGATGGTCAACGCCGCTGCTCCCACGCTGATTAACAAATAGCTTCGTTTTCGGCCGATCCAGCCGGCCAACTGGGCGCCAACGAGGCTGCCCAGCGCAGCGCCAACCGCCCACCACCCCTGCGTGGCCGCCTTGTACTGTGCGTTGGTTGCGCCGGCCACTTTGTCGGCCCAGGGAATCATCCATTTGCTGGCGGCCCAGGCGCCAACCATGGGAATGGAGCTGATCACAATCGCCGCCACGGTAATCGGCAGCAGCGCCGGTTGGAACAAATCACGCAGCGGCGTTGCGCGCTTTTTAGCGGTTCCACGGGCGGCAAGCCACGCGGGAGACTCCGGAATCGCCAGGAGCACAATTACGCCGAGCAAGGCCGGTGCGCCGGAGAGCTGAAATAGCCAGCGCCAGGAATCGGGGGTGATGGGCCAGAGACGGGCAAGCTGAGAGAGCAGTAGAATACCGGAATTCAGCCCCGCGGACATTACGCCGGAGACGAGCGGTTTTGAGGCTCCTGGCCAACTCTCCTGTACCAGGGCCATGCCGTTTGGCCACATGCCGCCCACGCCCAAACCCACCAGAAAACGCAATACGAGCATCTGCTCCACGCTCTCCGCCCACGCACCCATGGCGGCAAAGAGCGAATAAAAGAGGATGCTCATTCCCATGGCCCGCGTCCTGCCAATCCGGTCTCCCAGATTGCCCAAGGCGATGCCGCCGGCCGCGGCTCCCAACATCAGTGCGGCCGTGAACCAGGCAAACCAGTCGCCGCCCGCCTTGGCGGTGTAGGCCGTGCCCAACAATCCCTTCGAAACCGACAGTGCGGCGATGGGCATGAGGCCCAACTCGACGCCGTCAAAAACCAGCCCCAGGAACGCCGCCGCCAACACAGCCGTCCGCGCGTTCCGATTCATTTCCATCCTCGCTAGTGTATATTGGCCCTTTTGGTCATGAACAATCGACGATACTTTTTAGGCGCTGCCGGGGCGCTGGTTCTTTCCCGCCCCTCGTCCGCCGCGCCGTCTGACACCGTTCGAGTCGGCATCATCGGCATGGGAGGCCGCGGTAACGCACTGATGGTTCAGGAGCTGAAGCGCGTTCCCCATGCGCGGCTGACGCATTTGTGCGACGTCGATCAGGCGCGCCTGGAGAAGGCCCAGGCGAATGCGGAGCAAAACGGGTTTGGCAAGGTGCGCGGAAGCGGAGATCTACGCCGTGTATTGGATGACAAGGATGTGGACGCTGTAGTGATCGCGACGCCTGACCATTGGCACGCGCCGGCTACGATTCTCGCCTGTGCGGCCGGCAAAGACGTCTATGTGGAAAAGCCGGTCTCGCACAACCTGCGGGAAGGCCGGTTGATGATCGAGGCCGCCCGGAAGTTCCAACGTGTTGTGCAGGCGGGAATGCAGTCGCGCAGCCGTCCCAGCACCATCAAGGCAATTGGCATTGCGCATTCCAATAAATTGGGAAACGTACTGATGGCCAAGGCGTGGAACGCGCAGGACCGGGCCGATATCGGGAAAAAGGCGAACTCCCCCGTACCGCCGGGCGTGGACTATGACACCTGGGTTGGGCCCGCGGAGATGATGCCGTTCAATGAAAACCGGTTCCACTACAAGTGGCACTGGAACTGGAATTTTGGCACTGGCGATATCGGCAACGATGGCGCGCACCAATTGGACCAGGCGCGTTGGGCACTGGGCGTCGATATGCCTACGCGCGTCTCCGGTTCCGGCGCCACCTACCGTTTCCAAGACGACCAGCAAACGCCCGATACAATGAACCTGTCGTTCGATTACGGCAAGAAAGGGCTCGTTTGGGAGATGCGCATCTGGCATGACTACGGACTGGAAGGAATCGACAACGGCGTGGCTGTTTATGGAACGGAAGGTTTTCTTCACATTGGCCGCTGGAACCGGAAATGGGGGTACCGTATCTTCGACCAGAAGGGCAAGATGGTTGAAGAGTATCAGGATGGCGAGCCGGATTTTCACATGCAGAACTTCATAGACTGCGTGAAATCCAGACAACGCCCCAACTGCGATATCGAGATTGGCCACATCTCCACCGCCCACTGTCATCTGGGAAACATAGTCCACCGTACCGGCCGGAATGTGACATTTCAGGCGGCCAATGAATCCATTGCCAACGATGCCGCCGCCAACGCCTTGCTCCGCCGGAAGTATCGCGCCCATTGGGCGGCGCCGAAGGGGGCCTAATGCGCCGGAGAGATATCCTCGTATTTCCCGCCGCGGCGTTGAGCGCACGGCCTCGCACCATAGCGCCGCTTGGCGAGGCGACAACGTTTCATTGGGAAGAGCAGTGGGACAAGCCGTTTCTTCATCCCATTCGTACGATTTCCGGCACGGTTCTATCGCGGGGATACCCCGTTGCTCCCCTCCCGGGCGAACAACAGGATCACGCTTGGCATCGCGGAATCTGGTACGGCCACGGAATTATCAATGGTCAGGACTTCTGGAGGGAACAGGGCCGGGAGAAGACGTCCCGGTTGATCCCGGACGGCAAACCTCGCGCCGGGAAGAATTCGGTGGAGGCAAGGCTTGCGATGACAGCGCCGGGCGGAACCCGGTTGGGCACGAACATCCAGCGATTCACCGTATTGGATCGCGCCCCTCTGCGTTTTATCGACGCGAGTATCTCGATCCTCGCCGATCAAGGGCAGGCGTTGACGTTTGGCGATACCGACGATGGAGGCTTCGCGTTTCGTTTGAACGATCAGTTCCGCGAAGATCGCGGCGCATTGCTGCGCAATGCAGAGGGTAAGGAAGGCACAAAGAATATTTGGGGAAAGCCGGCGCGCTGGGTGCACTATGAAGCGGCAGTTGAGGGCACGCGAGCGGGCGTGGCCGTGTTAGACCATCCTTCTAACTTACGGCATCCTACCCAGTGGCATGCGCGGGGATATAGCCTATGTTCAGCAAACCCATTCGCGGCAAAAAGTTTCGATAAAAATAGCGTCACTGATGGGAAATTTACTCTCGATGCCGGGAGGGAACTGCAACTGCGGTATCGTGTCGTTATTCATGACGGCCCTCTTGATTCGGCGGCCATAGATGGTTTGTTTGACGCCTGGGCAAAAACCTAGCGAAGATAGCGAAGTTACAACAGCCATGTAACCATTTGGCGGGCTAAGTCGCCCAACTCCTAGCCTCGTTCGCGAGGCGGAAAAGTCCGCCGCATGCGTTGCTCGATTTTGAAATATTGTATTGGAACCGCTCTACTTGCCGCGGCCGCTCTGGTTGTATGGGCCGCCGAAATCCGATTGACCGATCTCCGGAGCGAGCCGGATCCCCACACGAATACCCACTTTGCGCCCCGGCGTTTCGAAACGGCAGCGGCGTGGACTGCGCATAGGGATCAGATTCGGAAGCAGGTTCTTGCCTCGACGGGTCTCTTCCCAATGCCGCACCGGAGTCCTGTGCGCGCGCGCTCCTACGGTCGTATCGTCCGCAAAGGTTATGTGGTCGAGAAGCTGCTGATTGAAACATTGCCCGGTTTTTACGTGGGGGCTAATGTGTACTATCCGGAGGGCCGCCGCCGGCGCCGGCCCGGTGTCTTGATTGCCCATGGGCACTGGAAACACGGCCGGGTGGAACACTCCGATGTCTATTCTGTTCCCGCTTTGGGCGCACAGTTGGCCGCCAATGGCTATGTAGCGCTGGCTTACGACATGGTGGGTTATAACGACACGCGACAAGTGCCCCACAAGTTTGGAGATTCGGAAAAGGAGCGCGCGTGGTCCTATGGACCCCTGGCGTTGCAGCTCTGGAATTCGATCCGGATGCTGGACTATCTCGCGGCTCGCCGTGATATCGACCCTGCGCGCCTGGCGATTACGGGAGCCTCTGGCGGCGGAACGCAGACCTATTTGTTGGCAGCCGTTGACGACCGGATTCAGGTGTCTATTCCAGCGGTCATGGTCTCCGCCAAATTTCAGGGCGACGACCCCTGTGAAATGGCCCCGGGGCTGCGTATCGATACCAACAATATGGAACTGGCCGCCGTCGTAGCGCCGAAGCCGATGCTGTTGCTTTCAACGTCGCGGGATTGGACCAGCAACGTTCCCACTATTGAATACCCGGCGATTCAGGAGATCTACGGCTTGCTTGGCTGGGCGAACCGCGTGGAGTCTCTGCATGTGGATTCCGAACATGGTTATAACGCGGAGCAACGGATGGCCGCTTTGCGCTTCCTCGGCAAACACTTCAATATGCCGGGTCCGGTACGGGAGGGCGATAGCTTCACCGAATCGCCGTCTGAGTTTCTGGTAGGTCAAAAGGTGGCCGGTAGCCTGCCTGGCGCGCTGGACAAGGACGGTGTTTTTCTCGCTTGGCAGCACTTGCTCACGGCGAGAAACCAGACGATGACCAAGGGCCAGAGAGTCGAGCTATTGCGGCTGCTGACCGGCTCCCGGATCCCCGTCAAACCAATCCTGGTCGCCACGCGCGGTGAGGGGTTTCTTCATCGCGACGGCGAATCGGACGTTGTGCCGGCGCGCATCATTGCCGGTCATAAAAGCATGTCGATTGTCGCTGTGCATGGTAAGGGGGCCGATTCCGCGCTGAAAATGCGTGCCGTTAAAGAAGCCCAGTCCGCTGGCGCCCAGGTGGTGGCCATTGACGCGTTTGGAACTGGCTCGTCTGCCGCCGCTCCCCGTGGCCGTCACGGCGATCATTTGGTTTTTCACTATTCCGATGACGCCAACCGCGTACAGGATATCCTCACGGCTGCCTCCTGGTTGGCTGGTCAGGCTGTGACGAGCGGGCAAGGCGCCGTCCCCGTCACTCTTCACTGCGGCGGCGGCGGGGAATCGTGGTGCCGGTTGGCCGCAGCCGTTTCTCCAATCGCCCTCACCGTTCATGCCGAAGGCGATCACGCGGCCGAACCCAACATACCCGGTCTTTGGGCTGCGGGATATACGGCCGCCGCACGGTAGGATTCCCTTCGCTATCATAGGGAGTCCTAGACGCTCCCTATGCCGATATTCCCGCCTGAATTCTCCCAGGCCGTGCGCTTGCCGCGCAGGGAGGAACCCTCCTTGCGACTCTCCGGAGATCGTCTTCGCTGGTTCCCGCTGGTCGTCAAGTCCGTCATTCGCGGCGCGGCGCTGCCGGCACTCGAAGCGCAGCTTGCGCCGCACCTTCGCCGTGTCCGTCGTCCGGTGCCAGCTTCCTCCATTACGGACATGACGCGCAACTACAGTGAAGCGCTCCCGAAATCCACGCACAACAGCACCGTCTTCCTGGACAATCCGCGCACCGCCGCCGCAAGAGCCGCGAGCGCCATGGGTCTTACCGCATTTCTGAGGTCGCGGTCACTTCGTGAATTCGCCGAACACGTTTCGGGGTTTGCCTTGGAGCCTTCACCCGGTCTGCAGGCAATCCGTTATGCCGCGGGCGACTACGTGGGGCCGCATAATGACCATCATCCGGAGCAGCCTCATCTGCGTAACGGCTACGTGGATCTTCAGATCACGCTCTCTCACGACGCGGTAGCCCGCCAGTATCTGCTCTATGAGCGTGATGGCTACTTCAATCAAATGGTAAACATCGGCATTCCGTCCGGCGTTAGCGTCTCCCGTCTGCCGTTCTGGCATCAGGTCACGCCGTTGGAGGCCCGGAGGGGCGGGGAAGCGGCGGCTTGCCGTTGGCTCCTGCTCGTATCGTTCGTGTGCAAAGAGGAGAATCTGCCGCTATGACCGACGAAGAGCGTCTGTTAAGCTTTGCCGAAATCGTTTCCAAGGAACAGGATTTCCGTCCTGTTCCGGGATCACAGGCTATCTACCAAAAGCTGGCGGAGAAAGAGTTCTATGCGCTCGCCATATCCGGCGGCGGTATCCGGGTTGCGACGTTTGCCTTGGGGATTTTGCAATACCTTGCGTCCCAGAAGCTGCTGAGTCCGCTGCATTATCTGTCAACCGTTTCCGGCGGCGGCTACATTGGATCTTTTCTCTCTGCCTGGGTTAGCCGTGCCGGCTCCATCAGCGCCGTCGAAGAAAAGTTGACGCCTCTTCCGCCCAAGCCCGGCGCGCCGAACCTGCCCAAACCGCAGGAAGACCCGGCCATCCAGTGGTTGCGCCAGTTCGGCAAATATTTGGCGCCGGAAACCTCCCTGTTCAGCGCGGATTCCTGGCTCATTGGCGCCATCTGGATTCGCAACACCGTGCTGAATCTCCTTCTGCTCGTGCTCTTTCTCTCCGCCGTATTGCTGCTTCCGTGGTGCCTGCTGGGGCTTTATAAGAGTTGCTGTTCCAACCTGCCGAGGGAGGTCGCGCTCATCTGCGCGGCACTGGGAACGGCCGCGGCCGCCATGGGTCTGCGTTGCCGTACGGAATGGGCGGAGAAGTTCGGGATACTCTCCGCTCTCTTCATCGTCCTTTCTTCTTTGACGCACGTCTTTGGCCTTCGCCATGTTCCGCCGCCCCGCTTTGCGCCCATCCTCCTCTGGCCGTTGACCACGATTGATTTTTATGTCGGGCTGGCGCTTGGCTTCGTCACGATCCACACCATGATGAGCCGTGCTGTGCGCAGCGTGGGATTCTGGTTCCGCATGCTTCTGGGCGTCCTGCTTGCCGCCTATTGCATGCCGCTTCTCGACTGGCTGATCGGAGCCGCCTCCGACGCTCTTCGCAGCCGGCAAATGGAGTTCCTGGTTCCCGTTCTCGTACCGCAGATCGTCACGTTGCAATATGCGCTGCTAGTCACGCTATTGATTGGTCTCGCCGGCCGCCTGCAGCCCGATGATCTGCGGGAATGGTGGAGCCGCGTTGGCGCCTGGATGGCGATCTTTGGCTACGGCGGGCTCGGGCTGGCTGCCGTCTCCGTGGTGGGGCCGGCGCTTTTCTTTTTTATCCAGTCGGAATGGACCCTGGCTCTGGCCACCTCCAGCATCTGGACGGCGGCGACCGGCGCCGGGGTCTTATTGGGCCGTAGTTCCAAGACGGGCTCGAAGGATACGGGCGGTCCCACGCTGGTCGATCGTATTCTGCCCCTCGCGCCGGTAATTTTCATGGGAGGCTTCCTCGTACTGGCGGCCACCACGGTGTATTTCGGACTCTTCTACACATTGGGTGCGCACCCGTTGATCCCGCATGGCCTGGCCCCGGAATACTGCCGCCTCAACTGTCAGGACCAGTACATCGCCCCCTCTTTCGGCGCGCTTTGGCACTCCATCTGGACCGGCTATATCCGCTCCGTCAACCTCCTTACCAGTCCTGTTGTTCCCTTCGCTGGCCTTTTCTCTACCGTGGCGCTGTTCTTTCTGCTGAGCCGTCTGTTCGATATCAACGAATTTTCGATGCACCCGTTCTACCGCACTCGACTGGTGCGGGCCTATCTCGGTGCATCTCGCGGACGCAAACGGTGCGCCGACGCCTTCACCAATATTGATCCCAACGATGACCTGCCCATGCAGAGCCTGCAGCCCGGCCCGAATCGCGTAGGCCCGATTCATCTCGTCAACACGGCCGCCAACCTGAATCTTGCCAGCACGGGCCTGGACGAGCGCCGGGCCGCATCGTTTGTCTTTACGCCCTGGGCGTGTGGGTATTCGCTGCCGTACTCCAACGTGGAACGATACCGCTGGTATTCCCCGAAGGACGAGAAATTTGGTTTGGGAACCCCCATGACCATCTCCGGCGCCGCCGCCTCGCCCAACATGGGGTATCACACCTCGGCCCCCGTCGCTTTTCTCATGACGTTGTTCAACGTCCGTCTCGGCTATTGGATGTTCAACACCGCGGATGGCGTCTCACGCGTGGCCCTGTGGCTGCAATCTATGACGCCGGATGCGGTGGGCCGGTGGTTCAAGCTCAAGTCCTACCAGCAGTGGAGCGCCCGCGGACCGTTCCTCGGCAGTTTTTATTACCTGTTTGAACTCTTCGGCATTGCCAATAGCAACCGCAAGTACGTGTATCTCTCCGATGGCGGGCACTTCGAAAATATGGCCGTCTATGAACTGCTCCGCCGCCGCGCCCGGTTCATCATCTGTGTGGATGGCGAGGAGGATCCGGGTATGAAGTTTGAGGGGTTTGGCGGGTTGGTACGGAAAGCCCGCTCCGACATGGGGATTGAAATCACAATGGATACCTCCAGCTTGGAAGAGCGTGACAACGAAGGCTGGAGCAGCCGTCACTGTTCGGCGGCCACCATCCGCTATCCCGAACCCGGCGCACCCGAGGGCATCCTTCTTTATTTGAAACTATCGGTCACCGGCGACGAGCCCATTGACGTGTTGCACTACCGGAAGGCCAATCCCAGTTTTCCTCACCAGTCCACGGCGGACCAGTTCTTTACCGAGTCCCAGTTTGAGAGCTATCGTGCCCTCGGATATCATGTAGCCGAATCGGCTTTCCGGCCTATCAATCTGGACAAACACTTCGTGTCGGCGACCCGTATTGCGGACATCTTTGGCGATCTCCGCCGCTTCTGGACGGGTGCGCCCCGCAACATCGCCGCGAATGCCGGCCGCAACACGGAGCAGTTGATTGCCCTACTTACACAACTCCGCGAAGATCCTGATCTGTGGTATCTCAATCAACAGTTCGAGCAGCGTTGGCTGGTTGTCGATCCCACTACGCACGACATCCCCACCACCAATCCGGCTTACACGAAGGGCTTCTACTTTTGTCAGCAACTCATCCAGCTCATGGAGAATGTCTACGTGGACCTCGGGCTGGAAACCAATTATGATCACCCCGAATTCTCCGGCTGGACGGAGCAATTCTGCCGTTGGGCGCGCTCGCCCATGTTCCGCCACACCTACAGCATCTCGGAGGCAACCTTCGGCCCCCTGTTCCGCAATTTTTATCTCCGGCGGATTCAAGAATGCGCCGTGCCCACGCAGCCGCGGCCCGTTGTGCCGGACCGCGACCTGACCATCGAATAACTTCACATCGGCAATTTCGCCAACGCCGCCAACATCTCCTCGGCCGTGGCTCTTCCGCCATGGCTGCGGCTCACCTTGGCGAAGACAATCCGCCCTTTCCGGTCAACCAGAAAAGCGGAAGGATAGGCAGTTTCCTTCGGTGCATCCCACCGCAGGTTGTATTGCGTGGTCAACTGGTAGTCCGGGTCGAGAAGCAGCGAGAAGTGAGGCGGCAACGCTTTGTCGCTGGTGAATTCTTTTGCCTTTTCATCCACCACGGAACCTGGTCCTGGATATACGAGCAGCACCCGCGCGCCGGCCTTGGCGAACTTCTCTCCATGGCGGACAAATTCGGAAACCTGCCGGTTGCACAACGGACACTGATACCCAGGAAAGCCGCGCAGGACCACAAGAACGACCGGACCCTGGGCCGTCTCGCTGGAAAGGGAGTGTGTCTTTCCGTCCAGAGCCCGTAAGCTGAAAGCCGGAGCCATCTCTCCGGGTTGCGGCGTTTCTGCGGCTCGCAACCCGGTGAGAGAAAGAAGAAGGAATAGTAGCGTTTTCATAACGCCATGGAAGGATTCGGGACTCGCGTTTTATTCCCGGCGCTTCCTAGGCGCGATAAAAACACTCGCCGCCAATCCAGGTCTCCCGGATTTGAATGGTTTTGCTTTCGGCATCAAACTCGAACAGGACAAAATCAGCGCGGTCTCCCGGCGTCAATCCGCGTTGCCGGCCTGCGATCCGTCCGACGCGCGCCGGATTCCGTGTCGCCATTGTCAGCGCTTCTTCCAGGGTCAGGCCCGCCAGTTTCATCAAATTCTCCACGCCCTTGTGCATCCGCAGGGCGGAACCGGCCAATCTCGTTTGTCCCGCCAGCACCACGCGGTCATCTTCGGTCAGATCCACCGGTTGATCACCCAGCATGTAGCGCCCCGGCTTCGCTCCTGCCGGCGAACTGGCATCAGTGACCAGGATGGAGCGTTCAATTCCTTTTGCCCGTAGCCCCACTTTTAAGAACGCTGGGCCAATATGAATGCCGTCGGCGATGAAGTCAGCGTTCAGCCGGTCTTCTGCCATCTGCTCCCAAAGATAGTTCGGGTGCCGTGCCATCGTTGAGTGGGCCCCGTTGCCCAGGTGCGTGGAAAGCGTCGCGCCAGCCGAAACAGCGGCCTGGATATGTTCGCGTTGCGCGGCCGTATGCCCAATGGCCACCGTCACGCCCTCTCGGACCAGCGCTTCGATATAGGCGGGCGCCTCCGGCCACTCCGGCGCCAGGGTGACCAGCTTGACGTGACCTTCCGTGATGTCCTGCCAACGCCTGTACTCTTCGACGTCCGGTGGCCGCACATGTTGTTTCGGATGCGCTCCACGCGGGCCTTCCTCCGCGGAGATGTGCGGGCCTTCCACATGGAAGCCCTCGATCGCTACCCCTTCCGGCAGCGCGTTCTTCGCGGCATAGAGGTTCCGCAGCGACCCCAACATGCCCTCCCGGCTGCCGGTAATCACCGTCGGCAATAGTCTCGTCGTGCCGGCTGCGAACTGTGTGCGCAATGACCGCGCAATGTCTTCCTGCGTCGAATCCGGCGAGTTGTAGTCTACACCGTCGAACCCGTTCACCTGGAGGTCAATGAATCCCGGCGCCAGGTAGGGAAGACCGGAGGCGGACTCAACCACGTCGTCCGCGAGTTGAATTACAGAGTCAAATTCAAGCAGGATATTGCCGCCGCGCAGGGCGTCGTAGCCGAAACATTTGTTTGCCATAGTGTTTTATCCACAGCTTCCTCACAGGGATGCCTATCTAACTCTAACAAACCAAAAGAAAAAAAGATTGTGGACAGCCTGCGAATAGTGCTGGTATCCGATCCGGGAAACTGGTAAACCTATATACAGATTCCGCGGGACGCGGCGCACGAGGCTGATCTCGGGGGAGGTGGCCGGAGCGCTCTCCCGCGGATTTCGTTTGTTGATTTGAGTTTTTGCGTTCTGTCACAGCGTGATTCGCCCCACGCTGCGGCACATGGTTCCGGGGTGCAAACGAAAACGGCGTCCCCGCCTCTGCGACAAGATGCAATCCTGTCACGGAAACGGAGACGCCGCCAACGGGAGCGCCCCTGAACCCTCCCTACGCTACCGGCGTCAGCCAACCTTCCGTATCCGGTTCCGTACCGTTGATGATGCCGAAAAACGCCTTCTGCAGGGCTTCCGTTACGGGCCCGCGGGTACCGGAGCCGATCTGGATCTTGTCGATGCTCCGAATCGGCGTCACTTCGGCGGCCGTGCCTGTGAAAAACACTTCGTCGGCGATATAAAGCATCTCGCGCGGGATCATCGACTCCGTGATTTCGTAACCCAGCTTCTTCGCGAGTTTGATGATCGAGTCGCGCGTAATGCCCGGTAGAGCCGAATTGCCGAGCGGCGGCGTAATGATTTTGTTGTCGCGGATCACAAAGATATTCTCGCCGGAGCCTTCGGAGATGTATCCATTGGTATCGAGCGCGATGCCTTCGGCATAGCCGTTGAAATGCGCCTCCATCCGGATCAGCTGCGAATTCATATAGTTCGCGGCCGCTTTCGAAAGGGCGGGCAAGGTGTTGGGGGCAATCCTGTTCCAGGAGGAGATGCAAACGTCAACGCCCTGCGCCAACGCCTCTTCGCCTAAATACTTGCCCCATTCCCAACACGCAATATAAAGATCCAGCGGGTTTTTGATGCCAAGAACGCCCACATCGCTATAGCCCCGAAGGAGGATCGGCCGTACGTAGCAGGCCTCAAGCTGGTTGACGCGGATCAGCTCGATGGTTGCTGCCGACATATCGGCTACGCTAAACGGCACTCCATCCATGCGGTAAATCTTGGCGGAGTCCAAAAGCCGGCGGTAATGTTCGTTTACACGAAAAAGGCGCGGCCCGTTCGGCGTTGAATAGCAGCGGATTCCCTCGAAAACGGCGCTGCCGTAGCTCACAACATGGGAGAGCACGTGGATCTTGGCGTCATCCCAACGGATAAACTTCCCGTTACACCAGATTTTTTCAGTAGGCGTCAACATCCTACCATTATATGCGGTTACCGGTGCAACTCCTGAGGCCGGTCCGGCATCGTACGGGTGTCCGGCGCCCGGTGTGTAAAATGACATTGGCACGTTGGAGATCCACCCTTATGAATATGCGTAGAATCGTTCCGCAAATCGTACTCACCGCGGGGTTGCTCCTCGCAGCAGATAAGCAGAGAACCCTGAAACCGGGTTGGAACCTGTTTTCTCCCGATCAGGACGTCAAGATGGGCCAGGAGTACTCGCAACAAATTGAACGCGAAGTGCAGGTGGTGAACGATCCCACGCTGCATGCCTATGTAAATCAGATCGGATCGAAGTTGGTGAATGCCATTGAGGGCCAGAAATTTCCCTTTACGTTCAAGGTGGTAAACGATCCGTCCATCAATGCGTTTGCTCTCCCCGGGGGGCCCATGTATGTGCATACGGGCCTCATCGCGGCGGCCGACAATGAAGCGCAAATTGCGGGCGTCCTGGGGCACGAGATGGGCCACGTCATGCTCCGCCACGGAACGAACCAGGCTTCGAAAGCCAACCTGATTCAGATTCCCGCCATGATCGCGGCCGGCGTGCTGGACCGCGGCGGAATGATTGGCTCCCTGGCGCAAATGGGCATTGGGCTCGGCGCCAACTCCGTGCTCATGAAATTCTCACGTACTGCCGAAAGCGATGCCGATCTCTACGGGGCGCGTTTGGTGCACCGCGCGGGCTACAATCCCGTGGAACTGGCCCGCTTTTTCGAAAAACTGGAAGCGGAATCCGGGAAGGGCAGTGCCGTATCCCAGTTTTTCAGCGACCATCCCAATCCCGGCAATCGCATCAACAATATTCAGGGCGACATGAAGTTCTACGAGCAGAAGAATTATGTTGCCTCCAACATGACGCCTGAGTTGTCAAACGCCAAGGCGATCATCAAACGCCTTCCCGCGCCGGCCAAGCGCCCTGCGCAGGGCCAGCAGTCTTCCGGTTCCTCCGTGCCGGCGCCGCAGGGTCCCGCCGTCACGACCAGCGTTCCTTCCGGCTTCAAGGCGTATCAAAACACGCTTTACGCCATGGCCTATCCCGATGATTGGAGCGCCCGCCCTGGTCAGGACGGAGTTTCAGCCACGCTCTCGGCCTCCGATGGGGTTGTACGTGGTCAGAACAACCAGGAAGATATCGGCCACGGCGTGATTCTCAACTTCGTCAAACCGCAGTCGAACGATTTGAATGCCGCCACGGACCAGTTGATCCAAGGGATCATGCAGGGCAACCCGAATCTGAAAACGAACGGCGCAGCCCAAAGCATTCGCATCGACAACTTTTCCGGTCGCATCACCCCCATGCAGGGTCCGTCCAGCATGCGCTCCGGGGAACGGGAAAATGTACTGATCCTCACAGTGATGCACCCCCAGGGCATGCTGTATGGCGTTTTCATTGCGCCGGAAAGCCGTTGGCGCGTCGCCGAACCCGAGTATCGGCAGATGATGCAAAGCCTCCGGTTTGGCGGCGCAAAC
>DASTML010000049.1:0-38900 GCA_035714175.1 Bryobacteraceae bacterium
TTCGTTTTTTTGAGACTGTGGAGAACCTAACCGCGACGGACCGCCCGATTGCCTACACGCAGCATGTAACGCTGGGGCCTCCCTTTCTGGAGGCGGGACGTACAGAATTCCGGATTCCGGGCACGCGGTCCATGACGTACCCGGAAGATTTCGCGGGGCCTAACGGGTATCTGCCGTTGGGGGCTATCTTCGACTGGCCGCAGGCGCCACGCAAGGACGGCAAAGGGACTGTGGACATGCGGCGGCTACAGAATATACCCGCTTCGGCCGGGTATTCGGCGCATCTGCTGGACCCGCACCGCGATGGCGCGTGGTTTCTGGCCTGGTCCCCGGCGTCACAACTGCTGTTCGGGTATGAATGGCGGCGATCCGATTTTCCATGGATGGGAATCTGGGAAGAGAACCATAGCCGCGCCACGACGCCGTGGAACGGGCGAACGTTGACGCGGGGGATGGAGTTCGGAGCCTCGCCGTTCCCAGAGACCCGGCGGGCGATGATCGAACGGCGGGAGTTGTTCGGTGTGCCTTGCTACCGGTGGTTGCCGGCGAAGGGACGTATTGCCGTGCAGTACAGCGCGTTTGCCCGGACGGCGGAAACGATCCCGGACGAGCTTCGTTGAACGCGTTCAAAATATATTGACAGGTAGGCCGAACGTCCGTATTCTGTTCTTGAACACGTTCAATTGAACATGTTCAAGAAAGAGGACGGTATGTATATACTGCATGCGTATCTGTTGTACCTGACGATTTCCGTGGCGATTACGGTATGGGTGGCGCGGACGCTGCACCGGAATGGCCGGACGTTTCTGTTGGACGCGTTTCACGGGAATACGGAGCTAGCCGATTCGGTGAATCATTTGCTGGTGGTGGGATTCTATCTGGTGAATCTGGGCTGGATTATCTGGACGCTACGGACTTACAGCGAGGTGGAGACCGGGCGGGTGCTGGTGGAATTGTTGAGCGATAAATTGGGTTTTGTGCTGTTGATGCTGGGCGTGATGCACTTCGGCAACATCTTCGTGTTCAGCCGGATGCGCCGCCGGGCGATAGACCGGATGCCGGCCGCCCCGCCGCCTTTTCCGCCGACGGGACTGGTTGCGCCGTTGCCGATGGGAGGCGCGCGATGACCCGGCTGCGGGTCTACTACGACGCGCGGTGCGGGCTTTGCCAGGCGCTGGTGCAGTGGTTGGGCGCGCAGCGGCAACTTGTGCCGATGGAATGCGCTCCAAAGCCGCCGGGGCAGACGGACCTGGCGGTGGTGGCCGATACGGGGGAAGTGTGGGCCGGGGATTCAGCGTGGTTAATCGTGCTGTGGGCGCTGGATGAGTATCGCGAATGGTCGTACCGGCTATCGCGTCCGGAATTGCTGCCGTTGGCGCGGCAGGCGTTTGCGACGCTGTCCCGCAATCGCACGCGGCTTTCCGGCTGGTTGGGGCTGGATACGGACGCGGCGGTGGCCGCACAACTGCGGGATGTGTCGTTGCCGGGGTGCTCCTTATGAAACCGTCGAAACAGCCGAAGTCGGCCGAGACGCGGGCGAAGATATTGGACGCCGCGCTGGAACTGTTCCGGGAGAAGGGTTTCGCGGAGACCAGCATGCGGGAGGTGGCGGCGCGTGCCCAGGTGGCGACCGGTCTGGCGTACTATTACTTTGCCTCCAAGGACGCGATTGTGCTGGCGTTTTATCAGCAGGCCAAGATCGATATGGGGCCGTTGCTCGATGAGGCGCAGACGGGGAAGAAGCTGGAGGCGCGGCTGGCGGCGCTGGTCCAGGTGAAGCTGCGGTATTTTGCGCCCAACCGGAAGTTTTTGGGGGCCCTGATGGGGCATGCGGCAGATCCGGCCAATCCGCTATCGCCGTTTGCCGAGCAGTCGCGCGAGGTGCGGGAGCAGGACATGGCGCAGTTTGCGCGGGCGCTGGCTGAGACCGGAACCAGCGTGCCGGAGGACATGGCGGAGGCGCTGCCGCAGATTCTCTGGATGTACCAGATGGGGATGATTCTGTTCTGGATTTACGACCGTTCCGAAGAACAGACACGGACGGCGCGGCTGCTGGAGGTGAGCGTCCGCATGGTGGCGCTGCTGGTGAAGCTGTCCGGGATTCCGCTGGCGAAACCGGCGCGGAAAGCGGTGTTGGAACTGGTGGAGATCGTGGCGGGTTAGGCCAGGATCTCCGCGAGTTGGCTGGGTTCGATATTTCCGCCGGAGACGATGACGCCGAGGCGGCGAACGTCCGAGGGAAGCTTGCCCGCGAGGACAGCGGCGACCGGGACGGCTCCGCTGGGTTCGACGACCAAATGGACCTTGGTTGCGAGCCAGCGGACGGCGGCGCGAATTTCGTCTTCGGTCACCAGGATGACTGATTCCAGATGGTCCTTCATGATCGGGAACGTCAATTTGCCCGGAGCCAGGGAGCGAAGGCCGTCGGCAATGGTTTCGGACGGCGGAATTTCCCGGCGTTCCCCGGCCTGGAAGGAGAGCCAGGTATCGTTGCCGAGTTCGGGTTCGGCGCCGAAGAGGCGAATGGACGGCGAGAGATGCCGGGCGATGAGGCTGCAACCGGCCATAAGGCCACCGCCGCCGAGCGGAGCGGTGAGCGCATCCAGACCCGATATCTCTTCGAGCAGTTCGAGCGCGGCGGTCCCTTGGCCCGCGATGGTCATCGGGTGATCAAAGGGAGGCACGATGGAAGCGCCGGTTTCCGCCGCCAAGGCGCCGCAGATGACTTCGCGATCCTCGGTAAACCGGTTGTAGCTCACGATTTCCGCGCCGAAGGACTGGGTGTTTTCCACCTTGACGCGCGGGGCGTCGTGCGGCATGACGACACGGACCCGGGCGCCGGCGCGCTGCGCTGCCAAGGCTACTCCGGCGGCGTGATTGCCGGAAGAGAAGGCCATGACGCCGCGCGCGAGAGCCGCCTCGTCCAGGGAACGGATCAGATTGGTCGCCCCCCGCAGTTTAAAAGAACCGCCATCCTGGAGGTTCTCGCATTTCAGGAACAACTCCAAACCGCCGATCGTCGCGTGGACGACCGGCGTTCGGCGGACAAGGCCCCGGATACGTTCGGAGGCAGAGAGAACAGCAGCGGCTGTGATGGACATTAGTGTCTGGTTTCGAGATATTGGCCGGTGGTGGCGTCAACAAGAACCGAATGCCCGCTGGTGCCAACGGATTCGCCCCAGATGACGCGCCAGTAGGGGTTCGGATGTTTTTCACCCAACTCCAACAGGTAGTTTATGCGCATATCGGGGTTCTTCTTCATATAGTCGGCACTTTTTTCTTCGGCCACTTTGAGCGCGTCGACGGTATCCGTCTTCAGCGCGGCGATCAGGAAGGGTTTGCTCTTGCTGTTGGGGTTAAACGGCTCTTCGGCCCCAGGAAAGACCCCCTCGTGCAGATTGCCCTGCGCTTCGACCGCGGACCAGGTGTAGGTCCGTTTGCGGAGCTTGGAAGGGGAGACGACGGTGACCTGCCAGGCGCCAACCTTGCCGGGCTGCGACTTGACCTCATCGAGCGGAATGCTGGTGACGTTCAGGCATTGCACATCCGGCGCCCAACTACGAGCGCTGACATAAACCTTAAAAAACGCGTTGCGTCCGCTGAGGGGTTCGGGCTCCTTCTTTGGTTCTTCTTTTTTGGCGGTCTGGGGCTTTGGCGACTCCGAGCATCCGCTCAGGAAGATGGCCGCAGCAAGGAAAATGAGCCCAAATTTACGCATATTTTCAGTGTACCTACTTGGTAGAGACAGGAAAGCCGGGCTGCGTTACCAGACGGCGCGAGCCGCTTAAGAGGGCGGATACACTGAAAAGGAGGGCTGCGCTTCGACTTTTTTGCTCCGGGCGCCGTCCTATCGAACGAGAACACCCGCCTTGATCTTCCGTGAGGTAGAAGACCGCGATCTGATCCTGAAGGCACAGCGAGGGGATGTGGATGCCTACAACCTGCTCGTGTCGCGTTGGGAGAAGCGTGTATTCAACTATCTGCTGCGGTTGGTGAGAAACCGGGAGGATGCGCTCGATCTTTGCCAGGATGTGCTGCTGAAGGTCTACCAAAACCTGAAAAAGCTGGAGGATCCGGGGCGATTTGCGCCGTGGATGTACCGGATTGCGCACAACGAGGCCTATTCGCTGCTACGGAAGAAGAAGCCGGAGGACGATATTGATTCGGTTCCCTTCGAATTGCCTTCCATCGGCGGCGGGATGCTGCCGATGGAAACGGCGTTGGCCGTGGACGCAGCATTGCGAAGATTAAGCGAAGATCAGCGGGAAGCGGTGGTTCTGAAAGTTTATCAGGGCTTTAAGTTCGAGGAAATGTCGGAAATTCTGGGGTGCCCGCTCTCGACGGTGAAGTCGCGGCTTTATACCGCGCTGGATCTGTTGAAGGACGCGCTGGCGCCGGTAGGGGATTCGCGGAGCACGTCATGAAAGTTACACCGGAAGTATTGAAAGATTACGTATTTGGCGAGTTGGACGCGGCAGACCGGCGGGCGGTGGAATCGGCCGCGGCGGCGGATGGGGCTCTGCGCGACGAACTGGCCCGGTTGCAACTGACGCAATCAGCCCTCTTCTCGCTGCGCGAAGAGGAACTGCCGCGGCGGATCGCGTTTGTGTCGGACAAGGTGTTTGAGCCCAAGTGGTGGCAGGTGTGGTTGAACTCCGGCCCACGGCTGGGCTTTGCGTCGGCGGCGATGCTGGCGGGGGCGATTGTGTTCCATGGGTTCGTTTCGCAGTCGAAAGCGGTGATTGCACCGGCGCCGGCATTCGATCAGGCGCGTTTTGAACAACGGATTGCGGAAGAAGTGGCCCGGGCGCTGCCGGTTGCTCTGGAAAAGGCCGAGCAACGACATCAGGTGCAGATGGCGACAGCGATGAAGGACGCCGAGAAAAGGTATGTCCGGCTGCGGCAGGACGACCAGATGGCGCTCGCCGCGAGCTACGACCTGATGCGGCAGAAACAAGCGGCGGCGCTGGTGTCCTATGCCCAGCAGGGTGTGCGGAGCGAAGTGCAATGAGACGCCTGTTGTTGTTGACGGCGCTGGCGTGCACGTTGTTTGCCGGCACGGTGAACCGCGGCCTGATCACGTCGGCCGAAGTGAACATGAACAAACAGGTGGAAGCGCTGTTTCCCGGGGAGCAGTTTGTCCTGCTGGGCCATGCGCAGGGCGTCTATCTGGACGGGTTTGGGTGCGTCTTTACCATGCGGCTGAATTTGGCGGAAGGGCCGGGGCCCAATCCGTTCCTGCAACAGTTGCCGGCATCGGCAAAAGCAGCACTGCATAAGAAGAAATTGGACCGTCTGCCAGTGTTAAAAGAGCGGATGCGGGATATGCTGGTGAGCGCGGCCGTGACCATGGATCCGGTGCCGCCGACGGAGAAGATGGTTCTGAGCGTTTCGTTACTGTACATGCCCCATGAGGACACGGCGGGTTTGCCGTCCCAGATCGTGATGCAGGCGCCGAAGAAGGCGTTGCTGGGATTTCTGAGCAACCGGGCGGCGGCGGAGCAGGCTGTTCAGGTTCGGGAATACTAGATGCGCCTCGGCGAGATTCTGATTGCCAAGGGCCTGATACAACAGGACGACCTGGACCGTGCGCTGGAGTTGCAGAAAGAGCGCGGCGAGAAGATTGGGCGGCTGCTGGTGGAGTTGGGCTTTGCGGCGCAGCGGGACGTGCTGGCCGCGCTGTCCGAACAGCTTCGCATTCCGCTGGTGACTATTGACGGCAATACCTTTACCGCTCCGGAAACGGAAGGGCTCGCCGCTCGTTTCCTGCGGCAGAGCCGCTGCCTGCCGATGGGCCTGAACGAGAACGGCCTGACGCTGGCGATGGCCGATCCGCTGGATTTTGAGACGATTGCGGCGGTGCGCGGGTTTACGGGCCTGCGCGTTACGCCTGTGTTGGCGGCCGAAGGGGAAATTGTCGAGGCGATCGACAAACACTACGGCGAATCGGCGCGGGGAGACAACGAAGCCGACTTTGGCGACGGCGCCGGCGGCGGCGAAGATCTGGAGCACCTGCGCGACATGGCGAGCGAGGCCCCGGTCATCCGGACGGTCAACGCCACCATCGCTTCCGCGGTGGAGAAACGCGCGAGCGACATTCATATTGAGCCGTTTGAAAAGACGTTTCGCATTCGTTTCCGCATTGACGGCGTACTGTACGAGCAGGACCCGCCGCCCAAAGAGATGAAGGCCGCGCTGATCAGCCGCGTGAAGCTGATGGCGAAACTGAACATCGCCGAGCGGCGCCTGCCGCAGGACGGGCGCATTAAAGTGAAGACGCTGGGCCGCGAGGTGGATCTTCGCGTTTCCACGCTGCCGACGCTTTATGGCGAAAGCGTCGTGATGCGCCTGCTGGATCGTTCGGCGGGCGAACAGTTTTACGACCTGCGGAAGCTGGGCTTCACGGACCGGATGCTGCAGCGGATGGAGTACTACACGCAGTTGCCGCACGGGATCATGTTTGTGACGGGGCCGACAGGATCGGGCAAGTCGACGACGCTTTATTCGGCGCTGAAACGGATCAACGGCGTGGACCGGAAGATCATCACGATTGAAGATCCGGTGGAATACCAGATGGACGGGATCAATCAGATCCACGTGAATACGCAGATCGGGCTGACATTTGCCTCGGGACTGCGGCATATTGTGCGTCAGGATCCCGACGTCATCATGGTGGGTGAGGTGCGCGACCGCGAAACGGCCGATGTGGCGATCCGTTCCGCACTGACGGGCCACTTTGTGTTTTCGACGCTGCACACGAATGACGCGCCGAGCGCCGTGACGCGGTTGACCGATATGGGAGTGGAGAACTACCTGATCTCGTCGTCGGTGGTGAGCGTGTTGGCGCAGCGGCTGGTGCGGAAGATCTGCGAGAACTGCAAGGAGCCGGATATGCCGCGTCTGCGGCCGGAAGGCGACGAGGTGGACACGTGGCGCGGCGTGGGGTGTGACCGTTGTTTTGGTTCGGGGTACAAAGGGCGCGTCGGCATCTTTGAACTGATGGAGCTGAATGAGGAGATCCGGCGGCTTATTACGAAGAACTCCGATTCGGGGGTATTGACGGAAGCGGCCCGGCGCAACGGCATGCGGACGCTACGCGAAGACGGTTGGGACAAGGTGGGCCAAGGCCTGACGACGCCGGACGAGATTCTGCGCGTGACGCAGGAGTTCTAACGATGCCTGCTTCCTTCCATTTCCGAGCAGTGAACGCCGATGGGAAAGTCCGCAACGGCACGCTGACGGCGGAGAACGACAAAGAAGTGGCGCGGGAGCTGCGTAAGCAGGGCCTGACGCCGGTTTATGTCGGCCTGGAACAGCAGAAGAATTTCGAGTTGGAACTGCCCGACCTGGGCGGCGGACGAAAAAAAGACGTTCTGTTTTTCACGACCGAGTTGACGACGCTGTTGAACTCCGGTATTCCGGTAGACCGCGCCCTGCAGATCACGACGGAGCTGACGGAAAAACCGCAGTTCCGCATGGTGGTGCTGGACGTTTTGCGTGTGCTGAAGGGTGGCCGTACGTTGGCCGATTCCCTGGCGACGCACCCGAAGTACTTCTCCGAGCTGTATGTGAACATGGTCCGCGCCGGCGAGGCGTCGGGTTCGTTGGGCGTGGTGTTTGAGCGGCTGGCCGAATTTGAAAAGACGCGCGACGAGTTGCGGGGCTACATCATCAGCTCCATGGTCTATCCGATCCTGCTCTCGCTGGTGGGCGTGGGCAGCGTGCTGATCCTCATGAACTTCGTCGTTCCGCGCTTTGCGCAGGTGTTTGAACAGGGCAATATTCCCATGCCGACGCCGACGCGCGTCATGATCGAGGCGAGCCGCTACACGCAGGCATACGGGCCCGTGGCGCTGGGCGTGCTGGCCGTGGCTGTGATCGCCTTTCAGGCCTACATCCGGACGAAGGAAGGCCGCCTGTGGTGGGACGGGCTCCGGTTGCGGATTCCGCTGCTGGGCGATGTGCTGCGGAAGGCGGAAACGGCGCGGTTTGCGCGGGCGATGGGCACGCTGATTTCCAATTCGGTGCCGCTGGTACAGTCGCTTTCGATTGCTGGGGCGATTCTGAACAATAAACGCATCTCGAACTCTCTGGGGCTGGTGGCGCAGGGCGTGAAGCGCGGCGAGGGGATCTCGGTACCATTAAAGAGGACCGGAGAGTTTCCTCCGCTGGCGTCGCACCTGTTGAGCGTCGGCGAGGAGACAGGCAAGCTGGACACGATGTTCCTGCGCATGGCCGATGTGTATGAGGCCGACACGCGCGCGGCCATTCGCCGGTTTACCTCGCTGTTTGAGCCGATCATCATTCTTGTGATGGGCGTCATTATCGGCTCGCTGGTCATCAGCCTGTTGCTTGCCATTACGAGCATCAACGACGTAGCTATCTAAGTAAGAAGGAGTTTCTTCCACCCATGTCCAGACCTATTTCCCAACGCCGCCGCCGGACACAAGCCGGCCTCACGCTGATTGAAATGCTCGTCGTTGTGACGATCATCGCGGTGTTTGCCGCGGTGGTGGGGCCGAAGCTGTTGAAGTACGGCGACGCGGCGAAAAAGACGGCCGTGCGCCAGCAGATCAACTCATTCAACACGGCCCTGGGCGCCTACAAACTGGACACGAGCCTATTTCCGACCACCGAACAGGGCCTGAAGGCGCTGCGGGACAAGCCGGAAGGCGTCAACGGCTGGCAGGGACCGTACTTGCCGCAGGAGTTGCCGGTTGACCCCTGGGGACGCCCCTTCGTCTACAAGTATCCGGGTGACCACGGCGATGAGCCCGACATCATCAGCTACGGTGCGGACGGTCAGCCCGGCGGCACGGACGTGAACGAAGACATCGTGAGCTGGAAATCGAAGTGACCCAACGGCGGCGAACGCAGCGCGGAATATCGCTCATGGAAATGCTGGTGGTGGTGCTCATCATCAGCGTCATGATCGGCATTGCGTTCCCGTCGATCAGTTCGGGTATCGAATCGCTGCGGTTGCGTTCGGCCACGGACCAGATTGTGAATGCCTTCAATGGCGCGATGAACCGCGCGGACCGGCGGCAGACGGCGATTGAAATCGTGGTGGATCGCGCCAACGGACGCATGGTTTTTGCCAGTGCACAACCGGGGTACCGGCGCGAAATCGCCATGCCGGATGGCGTGACGATTGAACGCGTGCTGCCCGCCATTCCCAACCTGGATGAAAGCCTGCCGCGCCAGTTTCTCATTCATCCGGGCGGCGCGGTGCCGCGGATCGCGCTGGAACTGAAGAACCGCCGGAACGCCCGCCGGACGGTGAGCGTGGACCCGATCACGGGCACGGCGCAGGTGGTGGACCAGCCATGAGAACGCGGCGCCAGGGCGGCTTTTCCCTGCTGGAGGTGCTGGTGGCGACCTTCATCATGGCTGTGGCCGTGGCCGCATTGTTGTCAAACCTGACGACCTCGCTGCGGAACGCTTCCAACCTGACCGACCATGACAGGGCGGCGCTGCTGGCGCGCCACAAAATGGACGAGTTGCTGCTGTTGCCGCAACTGCCGCAGGGGCAAGTGGTGGAAGGCGGGTTTTCGCCGGTGGAGACGGCGGGACTGGAAGCGCAATGGCGCGCGCGGGCGACTATTTTCGAATTTGTACCGGGATCCGGACCGGGCGCGGAGATTCTTGAGCGGGTGGAATTGCAGATTGTGGTGCACCGGAACGGCAAGTCGAAGCCGTTCGCCTTGGAGGCGTTCCGGAGGCGCTTTTTGCGGTCCGATGAGCCGCCGCCCGTACCGTTTGCGGGGCAACCGCTATGAGACGCCGGAATCAGCGCGGCGTCACGCTGTTGGAACTGCTGGTTGCCGTGACGATCATGGCGCTGCTCAGCCTGGGCGTACTGTATGCGATGCGCGTGGGCCTGAACGCCATGGGCAAGACGAATGACCGGTTTTCGAAGAACCGGCGCGTACTGGGCGTGGAAAGAGCGTTGACGGCGCAGATCGCCGGATTGATGCCCGTAACGGCGGAATGCATCGGCGCCGAGGGCGGGCCGGCAGGCAAGGCAGTGATGTTTCAGGGCGATCCGTCGGCGATGCGGTTTGTTTCCAGCTATTCACTGATGGAGGGCGCCCGCGGCTATCCGAAGCTATTGGAGTTCACCGTGATCGCCGGGGAAAACGGGAGAGGGGTCCGGTTGATTGTCAATGAGATGCCGTTTGCCACGCCGTACAGTATTCGCGGCGTGTGCGTGGGGCAGCAAGCCAATCCGGAGACCGGGCAATCCGGCCCCATGTTTGCCCCCATCGCCTCCCGGCCGGACTCGTTCATTCTGGCCGACAAGCTGGCAAGCGTCCGGTTCCTGTATCTGGAGACGCTTCCGCCGCCCATCCTGCAGCGCTGGACGCCCAAGTGGATCGCCAATAAGCTGCCCGCGGCTATCCGTTTGGAACTGATCCCCTTGGATCTGGACGCGGCCGATCTGCACGTCACTTCCACCACGGTTCCCATCCGCATTACCGCGAACCCGATGTTTACTTATGGCGACTAGACGAGAGCAGGGCGGCGCGTTGTTGACAGTCCTGTGGCTGGTGGCCGCATTGACGGCTATCTCGTTTTCGGTGGCGACAACCGTGCGCACGGAAACAGAGCGTACCGCCACCCATATCGACCAGTTACGCGCCTACTATCTGGCAACCGGCGCCCTGGACCGGGCGCTGCTGCGGATGAACTGGGGCGGCGGGCACAAGAACCCGGACGGAACGCCGAAGTTTTATGAGCCGGGCATGTCCGTACTGACGCTGCCGTTCCCGACGGGCATGGCGACGGTGGAGATCATTCCGGAATCGTCGAGGCTGAATGTGAACCGGTCCACGCCGGAAGAACTGGGGAAGGTGTTGATGGCGATGGGCATTCCCGAGGAGCGGACGCGGATTCTGGTGGAATCGATCGTGGATTGGCGGACCGCGAAGCCGGGCGGTTCGCCGTTGGACCAGTTTTATCTGTCCATGGGGCCGACTTTCCGGCCTCGGCATGCGTCTTTTGAACAGATCGAAGAGCTACTGTATGTGCGCGGGGTCACGCCGGACTTGTTTCACGGAACATGGGCGCGGAATGCGAACGGCGTTTTGCAGCGGCTCCCCGGCCTGAGAGATTGCCTGACCGTGTACGGAATGAACGACGCCTACGACATCAATACCACTCCCGCGCCGGTGCTGCTGGCAATTGGCCTGCCGCCGGACATCACCGCTTCCGTGGTGCAACGCCGGGCCCAGCGGCCGTTTTTGCGTCCGGAAGAGTTGACGCCGATCCTGTCCGCCGCTGGGCCGGCGGGCGGCAAGCTGCGTATTGGCGGGAATTCCACGTTTACGCTGCGGGCGACGGCGACGCTGCGTGCACAACCGCCTGCGATGATGTCCGATGTATTGCGGTCCGCTTCCATGGTCGTGAAATTCAATCAGAATCTTAAAGATGACCCCACGCCGTACTGGATCTTGCGCTGGTACGACAACGCGGGGACGAACTAACAATGCTTCCGCTTTCGCTTCGGAAATGGCTGGCCTTTGGCAGCGGTGTAGGAATTGAAATGGGGCCGGAGAACCTGACGGTTTCCGTGGTCCGGATGCGTCCCTCGGGCGCGACGGTGTTGGGCGTGGAAACCATAGAAGGGTTTCGCGGGCGGCCCGCCGCGGAGTGGGGCCTGCAGTACGCGGATTTTGTAAAGAAGCATGGGGTCGCCCATGTGGCTGCCGTCGTGCTTCCGCCGCGGCAGCAGGTGATTGTCCGCACCGTCCCGTTCCCTGGCGTGCAGGATGCCGAACTGGCAGCGGCGGTTTCGTACCAGTCAGAAGCTTTGCATCCGTACGAAGAAGACGACGCCGTCATTACCTGGGCACGGCTTGATGCGGTGAACGTACTGGTTGGCGTGATGCGCCGGCAGTTGTTTGAACAGTATCAGGCGCTGTTTGCCGAAGCCGGCATCAAGGTGGCGAGTTTTACGTTTTCGGCGGCCGCCATCCGGTCCGCGATCCGCCTGGTGAATGAACCGCCGAAGCAGCTATTGGCCGGTCAGCCGACAGCCGACGGGTTCGAAATTTACGGGGAGAGTGAGGCGAAACCGGTCTATTCGGCCGTTTTCGACATGGAGCCGGAGCGCGCCTTCGCCTTCGCCACCGCAGAGTTGCGTGTACAGACCGAACTGCTGCCCACGGAACTAGGCATCACGCTTAGCCAGGCGGCCGCCATGTCGAGCGCCTGTCCAGGGTTGGTGATTGACGCCAACCTGCTGCCGGAGGCGCAGCGGCGCACGAGTTCCAAGCTGCGGTACGTGCCCACGGCCTTGTTATCGCTCGTGCTGGCCGGCATATGCGCCGCCATTCTGCTGCACAAGCCCTATGACGAAAAAGTGTACCGGGAAGCGCTGGAGGCGGAACTGCGGGCGACGGAACCGATTTCCAACCGGGTGGTGAACCTGGATAAGAACCTGGCATCGACGCGCAAGCGGGTGCAGCAGTTGGACGATTTCCGCCGCCGGACACGGGCCGATCTGGATCTGATTCTGGAGTTGACCAACTCTTTTGCGCCGCCGGCGTTCCTGTCCGGCTTGGATGTGGGCCGGGATACGGTGACGTTTACCGGGGAGGCCGAACAGGCGGCTCCGCTGCTGCGGCAACTGGACGCCTCGCCGCGCCTGGCTTCGAGTGAATTTACCGCCCCCATCGCCCGCGTCGCGACGGGAGAACTGTTCCGGATCCGTGCGCAACGGGAGACGCCGCCCGTGGCCCCCGCGGCTGTGCAGAATGCGGGAGCGGCGAAGAAATGAATATTTCCGAACGCGATCAGAGAGCGTTGCAGTTCCTCGGCGCCGCGCTGCTGCTGGCAGCTGTCGTTTACTTCTGGCCGGAGAGCTCGACGGCGGCGACCGCGGCTGCCGGGCCGAATACTACCGAACTGCTGGAAAAACGGCTTACCAAGGCGCGGCAGTTGCTGTTGCAGGTGCCGGATAAGCAAGCGCTTTACAAGCAAGTCCAATCGGACCTGTCGCTGCGTGAGAAGGGCATGCTGCCGGGGGATACCGCGGCACAGGCGCAGGCGCAGTTGTTCCAGATCCTGCGGCGAGTGGGCCGGGCTCAGGGCCCGCCGATCGAGATGCGGGCGAACGAAATCGGCCAGGCCCGCACGTTTGGGGAAGATTACGGCGAGGTGGCTGTCTCGGTATCGTTTGAGTGCGGCATTGAGCAGTTGGTGAACCTGTTGGCCGACCTGGGCGCGCAGCCGGAATTGCTGGCGACAAACGAGATCCGTATCGGCCAGGCGCAAGGGGCGCAGAAGGTGATTCCGGTGCGGCTGTCAGTATCGGGAATTGTGCCGCGCAAGCTGGTTCCGGACAAGAAAGGATTGTCGTACTGATGAGCCGCCTGCTGTTACTCAATGCCTTGCTGTTGGGCGGCATCGCCATGGCAACGCTGCGGTTGATGGAATTGAACGAGGAGACCGCGCGGCGGGAGCAGATGGTGCACGACGCGGCTCCGCTGCTGCCGAAGGCGAAGGGCACGGCGGCAGTTCCAGCTCCGGAACGTACGACGGCGGCAAACTATTTGGACATCGCGGCGCGTCTTTTATTTTCGAAGGACCGAAATCCCGCTGTGATTATTACTCCTCCGCCCGTGAAGCCCGTGCCGCAGTTTCCGCTCGCTTATGGCGTGCTGATGATCGCTAATCCGCCCGTCATCATGATGGCGGCCAAGAAAGGCGACCGGCAGAAGGGATACCGGGCGGGGGATCCCATCGGTGATTTCAAGATCGTCGGGTTTGACTCCCGTACGATCACGTTGGAATGGGATGGGCAGAAATTTACGAAGAGTTTTCAGGAACTGGTAGACCGCGATGCGCAAAGCGCGGCGCTGCTGAACCGGCAAAATGTGCCGGAGACGCCGGCGCCGGCCGCCGCGCCCGCCGCGGCCACCCAGGTTCTGTCAAACGCCAACAGCGCCTCGACATCCGGCCCGGGAATGGATACGGGCGGGGGCATCCGGGCTTGCCAGCCGAATGATTCGGCTCCGGCCGGCGCGGTGGTGGACGGCTATCGCAAGGTGGTGAGCGAGACGCCGTTCGGCAAGGTTTGCCGTTGGGAAAAAGTGAAGTAAGGAGTTCCATGAAAGTTTCATTGATTGCTCTGTTTTTGGGTTTGGCGATGTTGGCGCAGTCCAAGGAAACGGCGGCGCGGCTCCCGGCCGGCGTACCCGCTGGGGCGGCGGCTGTGGACGGCGATACATGGCGATGGGTGGACAAGCAGGGGAAAGCCTGGCTGTACCGGGCGACACCGTTCGGCGTGATGCGCAGTGAAGAGCCCAAGCAGACGGCAGCGAAGCGCCCGGCGGGCGTGCCGGCCGACGCAACCCCCGTCGCCGAAGGCATATGGCGATGGGTGGACGGGTCACGGAAGACTTGGATTTTCCAGGAGACGCCGGCAGGGTTGATGAAATCCGAGGAACCGAAAGGCGAGACGGCGACAGTGGGCCCGACCGGCCATAAGGTGGCCGACGCCCGACAGGACGCCGTATTGGACCTGATGAGCGTACAGGAAGAGGGAGACTCGCTGCGTTTCTCCCGTCCCGGACCGTTCGGCAAGTATTCGTGGGTGAAGAAGAAGACGCAGCTCGATCGCGATGAGACGATTGTGTGGGACCGAGCCAGGGCCAAATCCGCATCCGCGACCGCAAAGAAAGATTAAGCTCTGCATGCAAACGTTGATGAACCGTTCCCTTGCCTCCATCCTGTGCGCGACCACTCTTTTGATGGGGCAAGCGCCGCCCAAAGGACTTCCCCCTGGATTTGGAGGCGCAATGGCTCCTCCTCCTCCGCAGGCCGAAGCTCCGAAACCTGCCGCTCCCGGGGCCCAACAGCCAGCGGCGGCTCCCGCCGCAGCGCAGCAGGGCGGCGGAACCGGCGCGCTGAATCTGGAAAACGCCTCTCTGACGGCGGTGATTGATCTTCTTGCCCAGCAACTAAAGATCAACTACATTCTGGACCCGCGCGTGAAGGGAGGCATCATCCTTAACACCTACGGTGAGACGAAATCGTTGAGCAACCGCGAGTTGCTCGATATGATTTTGCGCATCAACGGGTTCGCGATGGTGCAGGTGGGGGATGTGCACCGTATCGTGCCGATGGCGGATGCCGCGCGGTTGCCGATCAAGCCGTCGATCAACCGGAAAGACCTGCCCGATTCCGAGCAGATCGTCCTGAACCTCATTTTCCTGAAATACGCCAATGTGGACGAGTTGACGAAGCTATTGGACCCGTTTATGGGGGAAAACTCCAAAACATGGGCGTATCAGCCGGCCAACCTGCTGCTTATCCTCGACTCCGCGCGTTCGATGCGGCGCACGATGGAACTGATTTCCTTGTTTGACAACGATGCATTTGCTGGCAGCCGTGTCCGGTTGTTTGAAACCGAACATGCGCGGCCATCGGAGCTTTCAAAGGAAATCGACACCATCTTCAAGGGCATTTCCCTCAACGAGAAGCAGTCGCCGATCAAGTTCATTCCCGTGGATCGCATTAATACGATTGTGGCTGTGGCCGCCAACCCGTCCGCGTTTGAAGAGGTGGGGAAGTGGATTAAGAAACTGGATACGCCGGTGAAGATTACCGCGGGCGCCATCGACAACTACGTGTACCGGGTGAAGTACGGCCGCGCGGACATGTTGGCCATGTCCATCACCATGTTGTATGGGGGCTTTGGCATGGGCGGATTCGGCATGGGCGGATTCGGCGGCATGGGGATGGGCATGAGCGGAATGACCGGCATGGGCATGGGCGGCGGCATGTACGGGGGTGGAATGTATGGTGGAGGCATGGGCGGCGGCATGTACGGCGGGGGGATGTATGGGGGCGGTATGTACGGCGGCGGTATGGGCGGCGGGATGTATGGAAGCGGTATGGGAATGCCGGCCGGGGTCATGGTTCCTTATGGTTCAGGCGGTGCGGGCGTTGCGGGAGCGGGAGGGCAAACGACGGGCGCCGCGGGGACAGGAACGGACGCCACAGGTACCTTTCTCGGCGCGCAGGCGGGATTTGGCATGGGTATGCGGGTTCCTCGCGTGATCCCGAACCCCATGGACAACTCCCTGCTGATCCAAGGCACGCCGGCGGAATACGAAGGCATTCATAAACTATTGCGGCAGTTGGATATTCCGCCGCGACAGGTGCTCATTGAGGCGAAAGTATACGAGGTTTCGCTGACGGGAGCCTTCGCCAACGGCATTGCGTACTATCTGCAGGACCGGGGCGCAAAAACGGAGGGCGCTCCTTCGCTTGCCACCCGGAAACTGACGGCGGCTTTGTCGGGCGGGACGGTGGCGCTCACGGCGGGTGCATTAGTGGGCGAAACCCGGCAGTTGATGGCGCTTATGTCTTCGACGGAATTGGAGTCCCGCAGCCGGGTGATTTCCGCGCCGTCGGTGATTGCGACGGACTCGATTCCCGCGACGATTACGGTGGGTTCGGAGGTGCCGACCCTGGCATCCCAAGCCGTAACCGGCGCTCAGTCCAGCGGCAGTTCGCTGTTTGCCAATACGATTCAAAACCGGCAAACCGGCGTTACGCTGGCAATCACGGCGCGGGTAAACCCCAGCGGCGTAGTGACACTGATGGTGAATCAGGAAGTAAGCGCGCCAACCGGCACGTCGGGACCGATTCAATCGCCGTCGTTCTCCAAGCGTTCTGTGAATACACAGGTCACTGTTGAGGATGGCGATGCGATTGCGGTGGGCGGCATCATCAATGAAACCAATACGTTCAGTTCCAACGGCCTTCCGTTTCTGCACCGGCTGCCGGTCATCGGAATGGCCTTCGGCAGCCGCTCCACCGGGCGGGAGCGGACGGAACTGGTGATTTTCATGACTCCTCGCGTGATTTACGACACGAACGAGATCGCTGATGCCAGCGCGGAACTGGTGAGCCGTTTGCGCCGCCTGCAGAAGTACATCCGCCCCTAGGCTGCGAAACTTGCGGGGGGCGGCCGGGTTAGAATCCAAGTTGCCCGGCACTCCGGCCCCCCACTCCCATGACGGTCCGCCAATTTCTTCCCCTCGCGGCTGTGCTTTGCCTGTCCGCGCAGACTTTTGAAGTGGGCGTGGGGAGCAGTTCGCTGGATCCTGCGATTACCCGGCAGTTTGTTAATGCATTCTTTCGCAACCGGTTTTCCAACCTGGTGAGCAACCCGCCGGCCGGGGCTGTCCGGAGCTTTGGCGGCACGGGCCTGATTCAGGAGTTCAACGATGCCTCGCTGACGTCCGGCGTCAAGTTGGCCTTGGTGAAGCCCAATACATCCACCGCGAGCGCCGAGGGCGTATTGGATGTGCTGCAGGTTCGCGCAGCCGTGTATGGCTACTACGGCACGGTCGGCGTGAGCACGGCCGGATTTCCCGTAATGGATACGGCTGGATGCCCGAGCGTGGGGTCCATTACCTGCGAATGGCAGTTGTTCAGCAAAAATTATGCGCTGTTTGCCTATTCGTCCCCGTTGGCCAGCGGGGCGTCCACCTTTACGGTGAAGGACGTCTTTTATACGGAATGGGCGGCTAGCGGCGGTATTCCGGCGTACGGACCAGCCACCTCGGCGGAGACGGCAGCGGCCTCTCCGGCTGGAACAACCGCTACGACGCAGTCTTTTCAGACGGGAATGATCGTCAACGTGACGTCAGGCTCCTTCGCGGGGAGAGTGCTGAGCGTCCGCGGCGCCATTTTTGCAACCTATTTGACGAATGGCGGACCCGGCGGCTTCCTGGGGCTTCCCACAGGCTCGGAGTTGGCGGCGGGAACCAAGCGGCGCCAGGTTTTTGAAGGAGGAGCGATTGAGTACGAGCCTGGACAGCCGGCCGTCCTCAAGTTGCCGGTGGCATCTGTATCGCTCTCCTCTTCCGCGACCCAGCGGATGAAAGTCAACGATACCTTGACGGTGGAGGCGTTCCCGCACTCGATCACGGGAGAGGAGCTGTTGGACCGGACGGTGGCGTGGGTCACGACCAACGGGAAAGTCATTGCCATTCAAGCGAGTGGACGAACCGCCGTTCTGAAAGCGGTAGGCGGCGGAGTCGCCAGCGTCACCGCGGTCAGCGAGGGCAAGACCAGCCCGGCGATCTCCATTTTCGTGCAGGCACCGTGCTGTCAACTAGGAGAGGGCGCTCCATCGGCGGCTGCGGCGCAGGCGTTCGCCGATGCGTTTACCAGGAACCGGTTAACCTTGACCGTCCCCTTGCCGGGCCCGGTGCGCCGCGTGGGCAACGGCTATCAGCAGGATGCGACGGCTGCCGGCGGAGAACGGATCGTCATCGCATTGCCGGACCGGTCCGCGCAGGCCTGGATTCTGCGAGGCGGACTGTTGGCGGCTTATGAGCAGGCGGGCGGCGCGGCCGGCGCCTTGGGGTATCCGGCGACGGATGCAACGGCTGGCGGCAGGCAGTTGTTTGAAGGCGGAGCGCTGGCCGGGTCGCCTGTGCAATGGGTATCGGGGGGTATTTTGGCGAAATGGGCGATGCTGAACTATGAAAACGGCGCCTTGGGGCCGCCCGCTGGTCCGGAAATGGCGTTTGCTACGTTCGCTGCCTCCTCCGGCGTGACGCAGAACTTCCGGGAAGGGGCCCTGTTTGCGCTGCGCGCAGGCGGAGGGTCCGGCCGCACGCTGGCCGTGACCGGGCCGATTCTGAGCGCCTACTCCGCGGCGGGCGGAGCGAACGGAACATTTGGGGCTCCCGTCAACGAAGAATTCACCGCCGGAGGGCGGCGCAGGCAGGACTTTGAGGGCGGATACATGGAGTACTCGCCGGGCGGGGCCGTGAACGCCGTGGAGAGTTTGCGAAAACCAACAATTTCAATACAGCCGGCCATCGCGGCGGCCGGATCGCGCATCCGGTTGGCCGCGGGCGGTTTTCCGGACAACAGCGTGCTGCGCGTCAGCCAGACCGGCCAACCTGACTTCCTGGTCCGCGTTGCGAATGGGGCCTATGCGTGGGACGCCTGGATTCCGGCCGACTCTGCCACCCGGACCGTAACCGTGAGAGCCACGGCGACAGCGCAGGCCGCCGTCATGGCCGAATCGAGCTATCAGATCCGTTCCGCGGCCGAATCGCGCCCCAAGCTTACCAAGGTACGGGGCGATGGACAGACGGGAGCGCCGGGAGCATCGCTGCCGATTCCTCTCCGTGTGAACTTGAAGGACGAAAACGGCTTCCCCCTGGTGGGCACGTCCGTGACATTTGCCGCGTCGCCCGGGGCCTCGGTAGTTCCCCGGATGGTGGCCACGGACAGCAACGGCGATGCGGAAGCAACTCTACGTTTGCCTCCTTCCGCGGGCATCGCGCTTGCGACGGCAGAAGCATCCCGGCAAGTTGTTACATTTAGCGCCCAAGCCACGGGAACGAGCGTTTCGCGCTTTCCGAACGTGAGTTTTACGGGGAATTCCTATGTGGCCGCCGCCGCCGCTATTTTGCAGTACATGCAGGATCGGGGAGAACTACCGGACGCCATGGGGGCCGTGACGCCGGCGACGGTCGACTCCTATCTGCGCAACCTATGTGTTCTGGACGGCCAAGCGAACCAGATCTGTGACGGGTACCTGAAGAATTCCGAGATTGCGAATCTGTGGCGACTGGTGAATTTCGCCGGCGGAGGGTTGGAAGTAACTCCTTTAGAACCAAGCGAATCGGGCATTCGCACCGCGTTGGCCGCCGGTGTGCCGGTATTGGTGAGTCTCCGCTTGGCGGACGGCAGCGGGGCGGCTGTCGCGGCAACGGGTGTTTCGGCGGATGGGGGGATTATTCTGATGGACCCGAACCCCAAACAGCCCCGGGGTTTGCTGTCGGCCTATCTCGTGGGGCAGGCGTCGGTGACGGGCGTGCTCTGGTTGATGCCGCGTGCTGCAGAAGGGGGCGGTTTTCTGTTGACCACCGATGCGGCCTCAGCGGCGGTGACTTCGGCCGCGGGGAGTTGCCGCCCGCCGTTCGCAGCGGCGGGCGGCGAGGGAACTACCTTATTTATCTATTGCGACGGGTCGCAGCCGGCGTATGCGGCGGAGATTGTGTCGCCCGGCCGCTACCGGGGGACACTGACGGACCTGACGCCGGGCGGCTTCCGGAAAGAATGGTCCGGAGAAGGCGGGGGCATGTTTCAGATTTCGCGCGCGGCGCTAACGTGGGAAATTGGCGCATTAGAGGCTGCTTTTGGCGCCAAATCGGTGCTTAATGCCGCCAGTTTTGCGCCAGATTATGCCCCAGGAACCGCCATCTCGATTTTTGGAATGGGGCTAGGGAAAATCGGAACGGCTACGGCGGTTGAGATCGGCGGACAGACGGCGGAGGTGTTGTTTGCCACGCCCTTTCAAGTTAACGCCGTTATTCCTCTTACGGTTCCGGCTGGCACGTGGACGCTGCGGGTAACGAGCGTATACGGTACGGCGACGGCCGCGATCGAATTGCGCGACACGGCTCCCGCCATATTCCGGCTGGCGGGCGGCCAAGCCGCCGTCACCAATCCGGACGGCACTTTGAACTCGCCGGCGAATCCGGCGGCGCGCGGGCAGGCGGTGGTCATGTACGGAACCGGGTTGGGCATGGTGGAAGATGGGCGGGACGGATTGAGGCGGGCGACGGCCCCGGTGACGGTCCGGGTGAACGGGGTGGATCTGCCAATTGGGTACGCTGGACTCACTCCTGGGACAATCGGACTCTACCAGATCAACGTTTCGTTGCCGCTGGATATGCCTCCGGGGCTATTTTTGCCGGGAGAAATTAGCCAAGGCGGAAGTGCTCCGAGTGCGGTAGCGCTTGCAATTCGTTGATTCCACATAAACTTATGTGCAAATCGGGGAGAGTACGGAAAGTAAGGGGGGCGGATGCACCTTCTTCTAGTATTTTGGCCAAAACATTGCATATACTAAGAAACGGAAGGACTGCCCCCGGGGCCGCCCGTACCCTGGCCCAAACCAGGATCGTTGGACCGAAGCAGATATTCTTCCCGTGTTAGGCGCAAAACCAGCCGCGTGAATCCCGCGGCGCCAAACAAAACATTTAATAAAAGCAAAACAACTACTTAAGCACGGATCGACCTGAATCCACCGCAACTAACCCGGCTCAATGCCGGACCGGCCGGTGAGATGGGGCGAATCCGGCAAAAAACTTTTGGGTTATTCTTTGTCAGTTCGAGTTTTTAATCTTGTTAAGGAGAAGGAAATGGTAGATTTCCGCAAATGGTTCCCTGCCTTGGCAGTGGCTGCTGTCGCCCTCGGCGCAGCTTCCTCTGCACATGCGCAGCAGGGCCCAACGTTTGCCTGCGTGGGCAACGCTGGTGTACCGCCTATCGTACGGGCGGAAGGGCTGACGGAGCTTGTCGGTGACCTCGTACTGAACTGCAGTGGTGGTACCCCCACGGCTGCTGGCCAGAACGTGCCCCAGGCCAACGTTCAGATCTTCTTGAACACCAACGTGACCAGCCGTCTGACGTCTGGTTCCTGGAGCGAAGCTCTTCTGATGATCGACGATCCGGCCCCTGCCGTGCAGCGCTACTGCTCGGTTGACGGCGGATGCCCGATCACCGGCGTCGGCACCCCGGGCGGCGTGCAGTACAGCGCTTCCGGCGTTGAAGTGACCACCCCGAACATCTTCCAGGGCCGTCAGGCCGGCGCTGCCTCCATCGTGTGGCAGGGCGTGCCGATCGACCCCCCCGGCACCAACGCAACCCGCATCATCCGCATCACCAACATTCGCGCCAACGCGAACCAGTTGGGCGTGTCGAGCACCCTCATCCCCACCCAGATCGTGATGTTTGTGGCCGTTAACGCGACCACCGTTGTCCCGATCAACAACCCGCAACAGGTCGTTGCCTACGTGCAGCCCGGCTTGACCTTCAGCGTTCGGAACATCGTGAGCAGCTACCTGCAGTGCGTGTCCTATAACAAGGACGCCGCGACCGATTCTTCCAAGACGTTGAACAATGGCCTGGGTACGGTTGTTCAGTTCCAGGAAGGTTTCGCCACGGCGTTCAAGCGTCGCAACGGAGCCGCCTATGTGAACGGCGACACCTCCCCGACCCCGATCGATCAGAACGTCCCCGGCGGCTATGATCCGAACAGCGTCGGCGGTGTGTTCAACACCGAAACGGGCTTCTACAACCACGCTCCTGTTGTGGTTGCGGGCAGCAACAATGGCCTGGACAAGGCCGGTTTGGCTGACCACGGCACCCGCCTGATGGCTCGCTTTGCGAACGTCCCGGCTGGCGTGTCCCTGTATGCCACCCTGTATCCTGTGACCAGCAGCAGCTCCGCGATCACGGCGTACGAAACCTCCACCAATGGCCGCGCTCGCCTGATCAGCACGGATTCCAACGGCGCTGGCGCTTTCTCGACCGTCACCGGTACGAATGCGTCCTCCAGCCCCTATCCTGCTGCGACGGCTCCGATCTCGTTGAACAACGGTTCGGGCATGGCAGTTTGGGAAGTATTGAACTCCGATCCGTTCACGACTCAGCTCTATGAGTTCGGTATCGGCGTTTCCTACGTTGCCAACACCTCCAACAACCTGCCGGGCATCGGTTCCGCCACGGTTGCCGGCAGCTTCGCGCCGCTGAGCACCGTGACTGTCCAGTCCGCTTCGGCTCCGATCCCGCGCTTTGCTGACACCAGCTCGGCGAAGACGATCTTCACCATCAGCGCCTGCACCACGAACCTCCTGTTCGTGTTCCTGACCAACCAGGCTGGTTTCGACTCCGGTATTGCCATCAGCAACACCTCCGTCGATCCGTTTGGTACGGCTCCGCAGAGCGGCACGTGTAAGCTGAACTACTACGGTGAGACCACCGGCGGCGGCGCTGCTCCTGCAGCCCAGACCTCCGCGGTCGTGCCGGCTGGTAAGCAGCTGACGGCCGTCCTGTCCACTGGCGGTAACTATGGAATCGCGGCCACGCCGGGCTTCCAGGGTTACATGATCGCTCAGTGCCAGTTCCAGTACGCTCACGGCTTCGCCTTCATCAGCGACGTCGGTGCGAACCGCGTTTCCGAAGCTTACCTGGCTCTCATTCTTGACTCGGGTCTGCCTTCGCGCACGCTGTTCTACAGCGAAATCCTGGGCCACTAAAGCGGTCGCCTTTCAGGCGTAACCACAGGCAAGGGGGAGGCTTCGGCCTCCCCCTTTTCTTATGCCGGCGCGAAGTTACCGCATATCAAAAATGTTTACTTTCAGCGACCGATTTCTTACTCGGTTTCTCCTATTTCCTTGCTACAACTAGCTATTTTCCGGTGTTAAGATGTAGGGTGTCCGCTCCCACGTCCCACTGGCGCACTTCCGCTTCCCGCGTCCCCAATTCCACCTACAAAGAGGTCTTAATGTCCTTGCTCCGACGGACCCTGCATCTGAGCGCTTACGCTGCACTTGTCTCGTTCGGCGTGTTCTCCCAACCCGCCACGAACCTCTACTTACTGCCGAATTCCTCAGCGACGTCGCCGACTGTTACTCCGTATCGCACTGATCCTTTCTCGACGTTGGGAACCGCCTTTCCCGTGCAACCGGGGGCTTCGTTTCTGCTGATGCATCCAAACGGCCAGAAACTGTATTCCGTGGCACGCTCCGGGGCCGATACGGTGCTCGTTCTGGACGCGAATAACCCGGGTACGGTTTTGAAGCGATTGAGCCTGGGACAGGCTGAAGCGGCGGCGATCAGTCCGGATGGCCGGCGTCTTTTGGTTGTGGCTGGCGCATTGCATATCATCGACACGACGTCCGACACGGTTCTTGCCGCGCCGAATGACGTGGGCAATCAGCCGGTGGACGTCGCGGTTGCGCTGGACGCTTCGCGCGCCTTTGTTTTGAGCGGCGCATCCAACCGGCTGACCGCGGTTGACTTGAATACAAACACGGTACAAGGACCTCCGATTACCGTACCGGGCCAGGCATCTGGAGTTACCGTGGGGCCAAACGGACTTGTCTACGTTTCGACCGTCAATCTCGTTCAAGTCATTGACGGACGTACGATGACGATGGTCAAAGAAATTCCGCTCAATGCGACGCCGGGGAAACTGCTATTCACTCCCAACGGTTCGAAGGCGGTAGCGGTGAACCGTACGCCGATCACGGGCAGTTCCGTCCTCATGTTCGACGTCGCCTCCCACCGGCTGGAGAGCATGCTGGCCAGCTTCCAGGTAACACTGGATCGGCTCGTCTATGGCGCCAACGGGCGGATCTTTGCATTGTCCAATCAGACGATGGGACTGTACTCGATTACGACTAGCCCGGCGCTGGCCATTAATTCGCCGGAGTTTTCGGGGCTTGGGGCACTTTCGAGCATCTCAGACATGGCGGTTTCCGGAGAAATCCCAGACTCCCGATTCCTTTTCCTGGCGCTGCCTGGAACCATTCAGCGGATTGATCTGTCGGCGGGAAATGGACTGGACGGAGGCCGGGCCGGCGCGCCCTCACAGCCGGGTCCGCTTGTCCACTTGTTTCCACAGAGCACGGGTACAACGCCGACCACTGTTCTCGGGTACAACGCGATTCAAACTACAAAACCGGGCGAGACGACTCTGCCGTTAATTGCTCGTGTGTTGAATTCGGTGGGCCGCCCTCTGTTCGGCGTGTCAGTGACATTTGCCACCGATAATCCGAATGCGCAGATTCAGGGCACGACTGTTACGACCAATGCCGAAGGTTGGGCTCAAACCACGGTAGTGACGCCGGCGACGGCGGGGACCTTCAACGTCACGGCTTCGGCCGGGCCGGGACCCGAGAAGCCGACCGCCACCTACACGATCACCACGAGCACCGGTTCGAACGGCGGAACCGACACGGGCCTTCTCTCCATTGTTTCCGGCCAGGGGCAGTTAGTGCGCGAACAGTTTCTGCTGCCGGAGCCGATGACTGTCCGGGTCCGCGATGCGAACGGCACTCCTATTTCCGGCCAGAACGTGACCTTCACACTGGCCAATGGCAATGGAACCTTAGCTATTTCGACGTTTGACGGTACGATTATCCCCAACACGAACTGTACCTCCAATACCTGTACGTCAACGACCGATGCCGACGGTTTGGCCTCGGTGAGCTTCCTTGCTACGTTGGTATCCCCCGGACTCTCCTATTCTCAACAGACGGTTGCCGCAACGAGCGGCCAGGCGACTGTGAATTTTCTGGTGAATACGGTACTCAGCAGCCTTCCCGGCGGCGGCGGTCAAGCGGCCCAGCCGCTGGTGGAGCGCATCAAGCCGACCGACTCGGTGATCGTTGGACAGGCGGGCACCACTTTGAATGAAGCCGTTCAGGTTCGTGTTGTCGCTTCGTCCGGCATTCAGTCCGGCCAACCGATTCCCGGCGTCGGGCTTCGCGTGCGCAGCGAAAATCGCGATCCCGCCGTGGGTCCGGTTGCCGTGTGCGACGGCGAAGGCGGCGTGGCTCTTACGGATGCGACCGGGCTCGCCACCTGCAATCTGAAAATTACTGGACGCCTGGGGACGACCGGTCTCTCCATGGTCGTCGGGTCCGCTCAGACGGTAGGGGGCACCAGCGTGCAACTGCAGGTGAAAGCCGGCCCGCCGAGCGTTCTCCGCATTATCCAAGGCAACAGCCAGAGCGGTAATCCCGGGCAGCGTCTGACGCTGGCGTTCGTGGCGGAAGTGCAGGATGCGTTCGGCAACGCGTTGGCGGGGCAAGCGGTGAATTGGGAAGTTCCCAATCCGGCGTCCATGACTTTGAGCAACGTCGTTTCCGTTTCCGATTCGAATGGCCGGGTTTCGGCCCTGGGTACGATTGGCAACGTTGCTGGGCAGAGCTCGGTGCGGGTGCGGATCGGCAGCGTGGTGCAGACGTTTAACTTCACCACGAATCTCACGATCAGCCAGATGACAAAAGTGAGCGGCGACAATCAGACGACCGCGATCAGCCAGCCGTTTGCGGCGGGTCTGGTTGTGGAGGTCCGCGATGAACGGAATAGCGCCGTTCCTGGCCAGGCGGTGCAGTGGAGCGTAGTGAGCGGTCCTGCACTGGTGAGCAGCGCCGTGGTTGCCACGGACGCCAATGGCCGTTCGTCGGTGACGGTACGGGCAGCATCCACGGCGGGAACCGCTACGGTGCGCGCGCAGCTCGGTTCGCTGACGCAGACGTTTACGTTAACCGTTCGTCCTCCGGGGCCCGTCTTTACGGCAGCCGGAATTGTTACTACGGCTCGGAACCAGCCCGGTGTGTCTCCGTGCGGCCTGGCGACGATCTACGGGACCAACCTGGCGAGCGGCGTTAGCGGCGTGGTGAACACGAGCTACCTGGGCATTGGCGCACTGCCGTTGAGCTACAACAACGTCGAGGTGTTGATTGGCGGTATTGCGGCCCCGATTCTGGCGGTTTCCAACCAGAGCGGAACCGAATCGCTGGTCGTGCAGACGCCTTGCGAAGTGGCCCCGGGCCAGACTTCGGTACTCATCCGGATTCCGGGCGCGCAGGCGCAGGTAGACAATGTACGGGTCTTCACCGGCGCTCCTGGTGTCTTTGAAACGGCCGGAGCGGGTTCGCAACGCGCCTACGCAGCGATTGTCCGGCCGGACGGCAGCTATGTGACGCCAACGAACCCGGCTCGCCGCGGGGAGACGTTATTTGCCGCCGTTACCGGCCTTGGCCAGACCACGCCGGCGATGGCGACCAACCGGATCGGCCTCGGCAACCAACTGGTGGCCGCACCGCTGGTGGTTGGCGTGAATAACCAGGGCGTCCGAGTCGTTTCGGCTTACACAGCCATCGGCATGATCGGCGTCTACTGGGTGGCGTTCGAACTGCCGCTCGATATGGTTCCGGGCGTCAGCGTTCCCTTCTCGATTGCCGTCGAAAATAGTTCCAGCGAACTGGTGTTCAGCAATAGCAGCACCATTGCCGCTGTCCAATAACTCCCGCACGCTGATTGCAGCAAACAAAAAACGGGATCGGCTTACCGGCCGATCCCGTTTTTTCATGGACCGCCGAATATAATAAGACAATGTCCCTGTTGGCCGCCACGCCTCCGGATGTCCTAGCCCAATACGAACTCGTGATTGGCCTGGAAGTCCACGTACAACTTGCCACCCGCACCAAGATTTTCTGTTCGTGTCCTGTCGAGGTCGGCAACGCGCCAAACACGAATGTCTGCCCGGTGTGCCTGGGTTTACCGGGCGCTTTGCCGGTGCTGAGCAAGCAGGCGGTGGAACTGGCGATTCGCGGCGCGCTGGCGCTGAACTGCGAAGTACAGCAGGAGTCGGTATTTTCGCGGAAAAACTACTTCTATCCGGACTTGCCGAAAGGGTACCAAATCTCGCAGTTCGATAAACCGGTGGCGCTCCGGGGCTGGTTGGATATCGCGCTGGAAGGCGGCGTGAAGCGGATTGGTATTACGCGCATTCATATGGAAGACGATGCGGGGAAATCGCAACACGACGGGTTCAAAGACTCGGAGCGATACACGTACGTCGATTTGAACCGGTCGGGGACGCCGTTGATCGAGATAGTCAGCGAACCGGATATGCGGTCGTCCGAAGAGGCGTTCCTGTACATGACGGAAGTGAAGCAGGCGTTGCAGTTTGCCGATGTTTCCACGTGCGACATGGAAAAAGGCCACTTGCGATGCGACGCAAATGTCAGCGTCCGAAAAAAAGGCAGCACCACATTGGGGACCCGCGCGGAGATCAAGAACGTCAACTCGTTCCGGTTCTTGCGGCAGGCGATTGATTTCGAGTTCGAGCGGCAGGTGGGGATTGTCCATTCCGGCGGCCGGATCATCCAGGAGACGCGCCTCTACAATGCCGATTCGGGCGAGACGGTTTCGATGCGTTCCAAGGAAGAGGCGCACGATTACCGGTACTTCCCGGAGCCGGACCTGACGCCGCTACGGATCAGCGATGCGTGGCTGAACCGAGTAAAGAGCGAGATGCCGGAGTTGCCGCAAGCGAAGCGGGCGCGCTTCCTGCATGAGTATGGGCTGCGGCCTTACGATGCCGATGTGCTGACGCAGACAAGGGAACTGGGCGAGTATTATGAAGCAGCCGCGGCGGCATCCAAGGACCCGAAGGCTGTGGCGAATTGGGTGATGGGCGACCTGGCCGGGATGCTGAAAGCGGAGAACAAAGAGATCACCGAGTCGCCGATTCCCGCGCGACACCTTGGGGAACTGGTAGACCTGATCGGTTCGGGCGAGTTGTCCGGCAAACTGGGGAAGGAGATCTTTCCGAAGATGTTTGCCACGGGCGATGCGCCGAAGGCAATCATGGAGCGGGAAGGCCTGAAGCAGATTTCCGACACCGGGGCACTGGAGAAGATTGTCGACGAGGTGATCGCCAACAATCCGAAGCAGGTGGAGCAGTACAGGGGCGGCAAGACGACGGTGATCGGATTCCTGGTGGGCGCTGTCATGAAAGCGTCACGCGGTCAGGCGAATCCGGCCGCAGTGAATCAACTTTTGGCCGAAAAACTGAAATAATTCGCCATCCCCGCAGCTTCTGCGCGATAGTGAGAGTAGGGGCTGTATTTCACGCCCTTGGCTCACTATGACGACGGAACCACTGCGATGCTGGACCACCTGTTCTTCACCGAACTCGTCGGGCTCAAAGTCTACGACCTTAAAGGCCGTAAGCTGGGCCGTGTCCGCGATGCCGCGATTGTCCCGCTTGTCAACGCGGTTCGCGTAGACCGTTACCTGCTGGGCGGCGGCTGGGCGTGGCTGACGGTGCGCCACGATCAGGTCCAACGCATTTCATTGGACGGCATCTGGCTGCGCGATGAGCAGTTGACGCCGTATCACCGTGACGACTATATGCTGCGGTTGGAGCGCGATCTGCTGGATCAGCAGATTATCGACGTCGAGGGCCGCAAGGTGGTCCGGGTAACGGATGTCACGTTCCAGCGCGTGCAGGTGGACGGGCATGATGAGCTGCGCGTGCAGGAGGTGGACATCGGACTGCGGTCGATGTTCCGCCGGCTGGCGCAGGGCGTGCTGCCCCGGACGCTGGTACGGCGGATGATGGAGCCGATCCCGGTGAATTCCATTCGGTGGGAGTTCTGCAACATTGTCGAGAGCGATCCGCAGCGGCGACTGCGACTGAACATTTCGATGAGCGCGCTGGAGGCGATGCATCCGGCGGATTTGGCGGACATTGTGGAGGAGTTGGGCACGACGGACCGCGAGGCGCTGGTCGGTTCGCTGGACAGTGAAGTGGCGGCGGAGGCGCTGTCGGAAGTAGATCCGGATATTCAGGCGAGCATTTTGGAGTCGCTGAGCGAGGAGAAGGCGGCCGAGATTATCGGAGAGATGTCGCCGGACGAGGCGGCCGATGTGCTGGGGGATATGGAAGAGGCGCGTTCGGACGCCATTCTGGAAGAGATGTCGGACGAACCGGCGCAGGAAGTGGAGGAGTTGCTGGAACACCGGGAGGACTCCGCCGGCGGTCTGATGACGACGGAGTTTGTCAGCGTGCTGAACACGCTGACGGTGGCGGAGACGATCGCGTCGCTGCCGGGGCATGACGACGCCCTGGAAGCGACGAACACCATTTACCTGGTGGATGCGGCGGAGCGTTTGACGGGCGCGGTGCCGCTGTCCCGGGTGGTGTTGGGCGAACCCGGGGCGGCTGTGGCGAGTCTGCAGGCCGACCGGCTGCTGTCGGCTCCGGTGCATGAGCGGCAGGACCGGGTGGTGGCCACTTTCGATAAATACAATCTGGTTGCGCTGCCGGTGGTGGATGCGGGCAACCGTCTGATTGGCGTGGTGACGGCGGATGACGTGATCGCGGTGTTGCGGCAGGGGTAGCCATGTTCAAACGATTCAAGTACCACATCGCGGTCTTTTTCTCCGTCATTGGGCCGGGGTTCATCACGGCTGTTGTCGACAATGATGCGGGGGGTATATTCACGTACTCGCAAGCCGGCGCGAAGTACGGCTATCTGCCCCTGTGGACGCTGTTGCCGATTATGGCGTTGCTGATCGTGACGCAGGAGATGTGCTCCCGGATGGGGGCAGTGACGGGCAAGGGTTTGAGCGATTTGATCCGCGAAGAGTTCGGATTGCGGACGACGTTCTTCATCATGCTGGCGTTGATCGGGGCAAACCTGACGAATGTAATGGCCAATTTCGCGGGCATTGCGAGTTCCCTGGAGTTGTTCGGCATTTCGCGGTACATCACCGTTCCCATTGGGGCGTTTGCGGTGTGGCTCCTGATTGTCAAAGGCACGTACGAGAGCGTGGAGAGAATCTTTCTGTTCGCGACGGCGATCTATGTCTGCTACATCGTGAGCGGCGTGATGGTGAAACCGGACTGGAAGGAAGCGGCGCTCTATAGCGTGAAGCCGGTGTTGCTGCTGGAACCGGACTACATTACGCTGCTGATCGGCATGGTGGGCACGAGCGTGGCTCCGTGGATGCAGTTTTATTTGCAGGCGGCGATCGTGGAGAAGGGCGTGAGCGCGAAAGAGTACGCCGAGTCGCGGATTGAGGTCGTGGTGGGATGCGTGGTGATGACGGTGATTGCGTTTTTCATCATTGTGGCGTGCGCGGGCGCGATCTGGAGCGTGGCTCCGCGGGACATCAAAGACTCAACGGATGCGGCGCTCGGGTTGAAGCCGTTCGGCGATTACGCCTACCTGCTGTTCTGCGCGGGGCTGCTGAATGCCTCCCTATTCGCGGCGTGTATCCTGCCGCTCTCGACGGCCTATACCGTTTGCGAGGGGTTGGGGTTCGAATCTGGAGTAAATAAATCATGGCGGGAAGCTCCGATTTTCTACTGGCTGTTCACGCTGCTGATTGTGGTGGGCGGGGGCGTGATCCTGATTCCGGATTTTCCGCTGGTGAAAATGATTCTGTTGTCGCAGGTGCTGAACGGCGTATTGCTGCCGTTTGTACTGATTTATATGACGATCATCGTGAACCGGAAGACGATCATGCGGGATTGGGTGAACTCCCGGGCGTACAACGTGGTGGCGTGGGCGGCGGTGGCGATCATGATCGGCCTGACAGTGGCGCTGGTGGGCATATCACTCCGCGACATTTCCGGGTGAGAATGTCACCAACGGATTGCGTTACACTCACGCTTGCGTACAATGCCTGAAACCGCTGACACCAATTTGCCCGCTCAAGACGTCATCCGGCATCTGACTCACGAGTTGCGACAGCCGCTGAGTGCGTTGGAGTCGATTGCGTTCTATCTGCAAATGACCGTGGGCGACCGGGGGAGCGACATTACGGCGCAAGTGAACCGGCTGCAACAGATGGTGGACAGCGCCAATTGGGTGCTTTCCGACGTACTGCACCTGCTGCAGATGGCTCCGCCGAACCCGGAGGCGGTAGACTTGGCGGAACTGGTGGACGACGTCCTGTCGGAAGCCTGGGTGACCGATGGTTTGGAAATTGCCGATGATCTGACGGAGGGGCTGCCCGCGGTTTTTGCCGACGCGGAGCAGGCGCGGCACCTGATGCGGAGCGTGATGCAGTTCCTGCGGCGGAGCGTGGACGCGCCGCGCGCGGTGGAGATTGGCGTTGCGGTCCGGACGGGCGCGCTCCGGTTGACGTTCCGGGGGAATGCCCCGCAGATTAAACTGGACACTCTGTTCCGGGCGGAAGAGAGCAATCCGCTGCGTACTTGCCAACGCATTGCGGAAACGAACCATGGCGCGTTTCTGGCAGAGCGAGACGAACGCGGGTGGTTGGCGCTTTCAATGGAATTGCCGCTGGCGGTTGTCTAGAGCGAGGGATCGCCGAGCCGTTTCTCCAACTCTTTGACCCGGGCGGCCAGGGCGGGGAGAGCGGCGACGTGTGCGAGTTGGCGGAGATACTCCTTCAAGGGGCGGGCGGGAGTGCCCCAATAGGTTTCGCCCCCTCGAACGATTTTTGCGGTCAAAATGCCGCTGCCGGAGCCTAAAACCGCGCCAGATTCGACACGAACCTTATCGCCCATGCCGACCTGGCCCCCGATGACAGCGCCGGTCTCAATGACGCAGCCGCCGGACATTCCGGTTTGCGCGGCGATGACGACGTGGTCCTCGATGCGGCAGTTGTGGCCGATGTGGACCATATTGTCGAGCTTGACGCCGTTGCCGAGGCGGGTGGCGCCGAGGGCGGCGCGGTCGACCGTGGCATTGGCTCCGATTTCACAATCGTCGCCGAGCTCAACGCCACCGACTTGCGGAAACTTCTGGTAGGCGGGACCCACGCGGACGAACCCGAAGCCGTCGGCGCCAAGCACGGCGCCGGCGTGAAGGATGGCGCGGGCTCCGATACGGACGCCGTCGTAGATTGTCACGCGGGGATGGAGAAGTGCGTTGGGGCCCAGGATGGCGTTGTCGCCGATGAAACAGCCAGCTCCGATGACGGAATTGGCTCCAATTTGCGCATTTTCGCCGATGACAGCGTGGGGAGCGACGTGGACGCCTTCGCCAAGGCGGGCGGAGGAGGCGACGACGGCGGTGGGATGGATGCCCGGGGCGTACCGTTTGGGCGGATAGAGCATGGCGAGGGCCATGGCGAAGGCGGTGCGGGGATCCTGGACACGGATCAGGGTGCGCCCGGCGGGAAATGCGGCGTCAACAATGAGGCAACCGGCTTGGGAACCGGCGGCGAGCGCGGCGCCTTTCCGTCCGGCGGCGAAGGAGAGATCAGCGGGACCGGCCTCCTCCACGGAAAGCGCCCGGCGGATTTCCAGCTCACCATCGCCTTCGTAACTTGCCTGTAATTGTTTTGCCAGATCGGATACGCGCATGCCTTGTATGATACGAAGACGCATGGCAATTGATCCTTCCGCCCGTATCGCACCGACGGCGCGAGTCCATCCGGATGCGCGGATCGGGCCGCAAACGGTGATTGGCGATTTCTGTATTGTTGAGGCCGATGTGGCGGTGGGCGCGCACAATGTGTTGGAACCGTACGTCTATTTGAAGCGCTGGACGACGCTGGGGGATCAGAACGAAATTTCGGCGCATACGGTGCTGGGGACGGACCCGCTGGATAAGAATTTCAACGGAGACCGGAGCTATTTGCGGATTGGAAACCGGAACAAGATCCGGGAGCACTATACGATCTCCCGGGGGACGAAGCCGGAGTCGGAAACCGTAGTCGGGGATGACAACTTCATCATGACGTCGGGGCATGTCGCGCATAACGCGGTGATCGGGAACCGCATTGTGATTGCGAGCTGCGCGCTGGTGGCCGGGTATGTGGAGATCGGGGATGGGGCGTTTATTTCCGGCGGTGTGGTTATTCATCAGTTCAGCCGGATTGGCGGTTTGGCGATGATCGGCGGAAATTCGCGAGTGAGCATGGATGCGCCGCCCTTTTTACTCTATTCGGGGTTCGATATCCGGCCGTTGGGAGTGAATGCGGTGGGGCTGCGGCGGGCGGGGCTGACGCCGGCCGATATACGGCCGTTGAAAGAGGCGTACCGGATTCTTTACCGGGAAGGGTTATCATTGGCCGGAGCATTGCAGAAAATTGAAACGGAGTTGCCGGGGCCACTGACGAGCCAAATGACGGCATTCATCCGGGGATCGAAACGGGGGATATGCAGGCCAGGTCGCAAGCAACACGCATCGGAATAGCGCTACTGAGTGTCGCCGGCGCCGTGGCCGGCTGGGCGCAAGATGCCCCTCTCCGCTTGAAAGACGCCGTGCAACGCGCCGCGGAGCGTTACCCATCGATCCGGGTGACCCGTGACCAGGTGAACGAAGCGGCTGCGGCGATTACCTTGGCGCGGACGGCGTTTTTGCCGCGGATTGACGGTATTGCCCAGGTAAACCGCGCGACGACGAACAATGTTTTTGGGCTGATGCTGCCGAATGCGGTAATTCCGCCCATCTCAGGACCGCAGATCGATGGTTCGCAGACGCGGAGCGTTTTCGGCACGGCGATTGGAGTGCTGGTGAGCTGGGAGCCGTTTGATTTCGGCCGGCGGAAGGCGGAGGTGGACGTTTCGGCGGCTGCCAAGGCGCGGGCGGAGGCGGCGGTCCTGCGGACGAAGTTGGACGTGACGGCTGCCGCTGCCGATGCTTATTTGTCGGCGTTGGCGGCGGAGCAGGCGGTGGCCGCGGCGAAGGCCGGAATCACACGATATAAGGAATTTGAAACGATCATCGCCGCGCTGACCAAGGCAGAGTTGCGGCCGGGCGCGGACCTTTCGCGGATACAGGCCGAGGCGATTCTGGTGGAGACGCAGGTGGTACGGGCGGAGCAGGCTGTGGCGCAGGCGAGGGCGCTGTTGGAGCAGTACACGGGGGCTCCGGTGCGAGAGTTGGACGGCGCGGCGTTACTGCGTGTGGAAACGAAGCCTTGGACGGTTGGCGCGGGGTTTGCATCCCATCCGCAGATGGTAGAGCAGCAGCGGTCCATTGAAGAGATTCTGGCGCGGCTGCGGTCGATTGAGAAGGGGTGGTACCCGAAGTTCGCCCTGCAGGGCGCTGCTTTCGGCAGAGGGACGGGTGCGCGGGTGACGGGGCCGTATGCAGGCGGCGGGTATGGGCTATATCCGGACCACGGCAACTGGGCGGTAGGTTTCACGGCCACGTTCCCGGTGCTGGACTATAAGCAACTGCGGGCGCGCAAAGAGATGGAACTGCAGCGGCAGAAGCAGGAGGAGTCGCGGCGGGAACTGGTGGAGCGCGAATTGAGCGGGAAACTGGCGCAGGCGCAGGCGCAACTGGAGGGAACAAGGCGCGTGGCGGAGTTGGCTCCGCGGCAGGTGAAGGCGCTGCAGTCCGTGCTGGAACAAGTGGAGGCCCGGTACCGGTCCGGCCTGGGCACCTTACTGGAGGTTGCTGACGCGCAACGGCAACTGACGCAAGCGGAAATTGACGCTTCGCTGGCGCGGCTTTCCGTGTGGCGGGCCGAGTTGGCCGTGGCATATGCGCAGGGCGATCTAGCGCCGCTACTTGAGAGGCTGCCCTAATATGTGGCTCGTCCTTGGCGCGCTTCGCCGTCCCATTACGATTCTGGTGGCCGTGTTGGCCGTTGTTCTCGCCGCGGGACTGGCGGTGACACGGATGGCCGTCGATATTTTCCCCTCGCTTGGCGCTCCGACGATCTACGTGGCGCAGCCGTATGGGGGTATGGACCCGGCGCAGATGGAAGGCTACCTGACGTACTACTACGAGTATCACTTCCTGTATATCGCAGGGATTGAGCACGTGGAATCGAAGAATATACAGGGCGCTTCCCTGATGAAGCTGGTTTTTCATCCGGATACGGATATGGACCAGGCGATGAGCCAGGTGGTTGGCTACGTGAACCGGTCCCGCGCCTTCATGCCGCCGGGCGTGGTGGGGCCGTTTATTACCCGGTTCGACGGCGGCAGCCTTCCCGTGGGCCAGTTAATATTTTCGAGCGCCACTCGGAGCCCGGCGGAGATGCAGGACATCGCGTTGAACCGCGTACGTCCGTTGTTTGCCACCCTACCGGGCGTGTCGGCTCCGCCGCCGTTTGGCGGGAACCAGCGCGCGATTGTGGTACGGCTGGACCCGGATAAGATGCGGACGCACCGCGTGTCACCGGAAGAGGCGATCCAGGTGGTGAACCGGGCGAGCACAGTGCAGCCGGCGGGGAATGTGCGGATTGGCGATTTCAACAATCTCATGCAATCGAATGCCGCGCTGGGCGGCAATCTGCAGGAATTGATGCTGGCTCCCATCCGGCCGGGCGAGTCGCCGCCGGTATTCCTGCGGGACATTGCAACGATTGAAAACGGCACCGATATTGTGACGGCGTACGCGCATGTGGACGGACGGCGGACGGTTTACATGCAGATCACCAAGCGGGCGGACGCCTCCACGTTGGATGTGATCCGGCGCGTGCGGGAGAACCTGGCGGCGTTCAAGGCGGTGTGTCCGGAAGATGTGGATGTCCGGGTGGAGTTTGACCAATCCCGGTTTGTGACGGCGGCGCTGCGATCCCTGGTGAACGAGGCCCTGCTGGGCGCGGCGTTAACTGCGCTGATGGTGTGGCTGTTTCTTCGCGATTGGCGCAGCGGATTGATTGTCGTGACAACCATTCCGATTTCGCTGCTGGCGGCAGTGACCGGGCTGTGGGCCTTCGGACAGACGTTGAATATCATGACGCTGGGCGGGCTGGCGCTGGCGGTGGGCGTCCTTGTGGACGAAGCGACGGTGGAGATTGAGAATATCCACTCGCACATGGCCGCGGGAATCAGCCGGGCGCGGGCGGTGCTGGATGCCGCGTCGCGTACGGCGGCCGCACGATTTCTTTCCATGTTGACGATTTTGGCCGTGTTCTTGCCCGCCTTCTTCATGAAGGGAGTACCGGGTCAGCTTTTTGTTCCCCTGGCGTTGGCCGTGGCGCTGGCGATGGCTGCCTCCTACCTGCTTTCCTCCACGTTGGTTCCGGTGCTGGCGACCTGGCTGATGCGATCGACGGCGGCGAACGAAGCCGCCGGATTGCGAGCGTTCTATGGGAGATATCTACGGGGGGTGCTACGGGCACGCTGGGCTGTAGCGGGCGCATTTCTGGCGGTGACGGGCGGATTGGTCTACTGGCTGCTGCCTTCGCTGGGCCGCGAGATTTTTCCTCAAGTGGATACAGGCCAATTCAAGCTGCGCATTCGCGCGGCGACGGGCACACGGATTGAGCGGACGGAAGTGGTGGCGCTACAGGCGCTACGCGTCATTGAGCGGCTGGTGGGCAAGGAGCATATCGCGATCAGTTCCGGATTCATTGGCGTACAGCCGGCGAGCTATCCGATCAATACGCTGTATTTGTGGACATCGGGCCCGCATGAAGCGGTACTGCAAGTGCAATTGAAACCGTCGGCATCGCCCCGCGGGGAGGTCTTGAAAGAAAAACTGCGCGAATATCTAGCGCGAGAGTTGAAAGATTCCAAGATTTCGTTTGAGGCCGGCGATATTGTAGCGGAGGTATTTTCGTTTGGGTCGCCGACGCCGATTGCAGTGGCGATGCAGGGCCCCTCACTGGCAGCGAATTTGGACCATGCGCGGAAGGTGATGGCGGAGTTGCAAAAAGTTCCCGCGTTGCGCGATCTGCAATTTGGGCAACCGTTGGACTATCCGACATTGGACGTGAAGATTGACCGGGAACGGGCCGGGCAGTACGGATTGACGATGCAGGACGTGGCGAAATCGCTGGTGGCGGCCACATCTTCCAGCCGGTTTACGGATCCGAACTACTGGCGCGATCCGAACAGCGGGAATGCGTTCCAGATCCAGGTGGAAATTCCGCAGCACCGCATGGCGTCCACCGAAGACCTGGCGAACCTTCCGGTGATGAACAATCGCCAGGCGCGGCCGGTGCTGGGTGACCTGGCCACCATTGAACGCGGCCAAACGTTCGGGCAAGTGGAGCGATACAACATGCAACGAGTCATCTCCATTACGGCGAATTTGGATGGGCAGGCGCTGGGGGACGCGGAAGCCGCTATACGCGCGGCTATTGGGCGAGCCGGGCCGCCGCCGCGCGGAGTGACCGTCAATGTACGCGGGCAGATTCCGCCACTCCGCGAGACGATGGAGGGATTGCAAACGGGGCTGTGGATTGCGATTGCGGCTATCTTTCTTCTGCTAACGGCGAATTTTCAGAGCTTCCGTCTAGCGCTTGCCATTGTGCTTACGATGCCCGCCGTGATTGCGGGCGCCCTGTTGGCTTTGCGGCTGACAGGCTCGACATTGAACGTGCAGAGTTTTATCGGCATCATCATGGCCACAGGCATCGCCACGGCGAACGCGATTCTGCTGGTGACGTTCGCCAATGCGGCGTTCCTGCGCGGGCAGACCGCACTGGAAGCGGCGGCGGACGGCGCGCGCGGGAGGCTTCGCGCCGTGCTGATGACAGCGCTGGCGATGATGGCCGGCATGCTGCCGATGGCCCTGGGGTTCGGCGAAGGCAGTGAGCAGGCGGTTCCGCTGGGCCGCGCGGTGATCGGCGGGTTGGCGATGGCCACATTCGCAACGTTGACGCTGCTGCCGGCGCTCTACGCCATCCTACAATCCAGGGGGGCGGCGGCTTCCCGATCGCTTGACCCGAATGACCCGATGAGTAGCTACTATGAACGTACGTAACCTGATCCGCACCTTACTTTTTGCCTCTGCCGTGTATGCCCAGGAGACGACGCCGGTTGTCGTGAAAGTGCTCGACAGGAAGTTAAGTTTGCCGGCCGAGGTGCAGCCGTACCAAGCAGTGGACCTGGTGGCGCGCGTGCCGAGTTTTGTGGAAAAGGTGCTGGTGGACCGGGGCAGCGTGGTGAAACGGGGCGAGCTGCTGGCGACCCTGAGCGCGCCGGAAATGAAGGCGCAGTTGAGCGAATTTGAAGCCAAGGCGCTGGCCATTGAGAGCCAAAAGGCCGAAGCCGAAGCTCGGTTGGCGGGACTGGAAAGCACGCTGCAGCGGTTGCGGGAAGCGTCCAAAACACCGGGCGCGGTTGCGGTGAATGAACTGGTACAGGCGGAAAAGTCTGTGGATGCGCATAAGGCATTGATCCGGAGCATACAGACGCAGGCATCCGCGGCAAGAGCTTCGTCGGCGGGCTTGGCCGAGATGATGCAGTACCTTTCCGTGACTGCGCCATTTGACGGTGTCATAACAGAACGGCATGCGCACCCCGGCGCGCTGGCGGGCCCATCGGCTCCGGCCCTGCTCCGGTTGGAACAGATCTCGCGGTTGCGCGTGGTGGTGGCTGTGCCGGAGAGCGAAGTGTCGGGGATTGTACGGGGAGCGACGGTACCATTCACGATTCAGGGCGGGCTTTCCGGAACGGGCGTGATCGCGCGGTTGGCGCGTACTTTGGACCCGAGGACGCGGACGATGGCGGTGGAACTGGATGTGAACAATGCGCAGGGCTCGCTGGCTCCGGGCATGTATGCGGAGGTGACGTGGCCAGTTCGTAAGGCGAAAGGATCGATTCTAGTGCCGCCCGGGGCTATTGTGACGACTACGGAAAAGATTTT
>DASTML010000050.1:0-9315 GCA_035714175.1 Bryobacteraceae bacterium
AAAATCAAAAGGGCGATCCAGGCGGTTGCCGGCGAGGTCTTCAAGCGCTGTATCGACTTCGATTTCGTGCGGTCCGGCCTTCCAGGGTTGAGCCGGCGTAAAGCGCCACGAGCGTTCGGCGGGACCGAGTGCAATTTCACCGTCCGTTCCGGGCACGGTAATAAGGCGCGCGGCCAGCGCGGCGTCGAGCGGTTCGCCGAATTCGATAATCAGCGGCTCGCGTGTATTGGCATGCGGATTAACCACCTGCCAAGCGGCGGTTTTGATTGGAGTACGGTCTTCCGCCACGACACGAAAAGTCTTGCGGAACGTGGTGCGAAGGCCATCGCCATTTTGGGATGGCCACGCCGCATCTGCCACCAATGTGTAGCGCCGTCCCTCGACGAGCGCACCGCCTACTTCGTCACGAGGAAGTACACCTCGTTTGATACGGCCGGGATCAAAAAGCACGGTCAGCCTGCGACCCTCCGCGTCCCATAGTTCGGGTTCCATTTCGAGGAAGGCCAGTTCTACAGGCCGTTGGTTTTCATCCAGGAGGCGCACATGCTTCCAGGCCTCGCCCACGCGCATCGGCTCCGAAAAGTGGATATAGAATTTCAGCTGGTTTGCAGGTATTTCATCTCCGGATGGGTAGACGCGCTCGACTGTAGCAGTGCGTGATCCAGTACGGGGTTCGGCCGGGAGAACAAATTGTTTGCCGGCGATTACGACACGAATTGCCACACTGGCTGGAATTTCGTAGCGCGGCGTGAAGAGCATGCCGTTGGCGTCCGTGTGCAGGGAGCCGAGAACGGCTGGAATGTCGCCCTCGCCCACATAGATCGCGATCTCGCTTGCCGGCGCGCTTCCCTGAATCCGTACGCCGCCGCCTTCCCGGCTCACAGCCGGACCGGCTGCGAGCGCAGTGAAGGCGAAAACAATAGCAAGCACAGAGCTAGGGCAGCGCAACGGTCCGAAGGTCCATAGAACCCCCGTCCACCATGAGCATGAGTGCATTCTTTCCGTCATACCTATCTAATTGCTGGACACCTTTCATGTCGCTCAGCGTTTCATAGGGGACACCCTTTTTCTCGGTCTGGGCCGTAATGGCGTCGTATGTTTCCAGATTGGCGGCAGGGAGTTTCATGACGCCACGGCTGGAGTTGGCCATCAGAATATAATCTTTACCGCCTTTTTGGTAAACAATCATGTCGAGCGGGCGATTCCGGTTGCCCAGTTCGGCGATGGTCTTCCCCTTCACTTTGTTGCCGGGCGTCAGTTCGGAGAGAGGAATGGTGACCAATGGGGTGCACGTATAAGCTGCCAACAGATGCGGTTTGTTAGCGACGGTATAAGTGGTAAACGTGCGAACCGGAGCGTTCGTCTCGAAACGGCCGTGGGCGCCGTGAAAAATCTCAATACTGGAGCCCTTATTCGCCGCCTGAAATGGATACGGGATGGATCGCAGACTGGAAGAAAATTCTTCGTTTGAAAGACCGGCAATAAACACGCGGCCGTCTGCGTAGCCCAAATCGGTGATGGTTTCCATCCGCTTGTTGTTGCCGCGGGCGTCCTTGGCATCGGCAGGCGCGTCGGGAATCGAGACACGGGAGTGCACAATGTTCTCGAGAGCAAGTTCGGTAATCCGGCCGCCGGCGTCCAGTTTCAGGAGGACGGGCGTTGTGCCGCGGGCGACCGAAAAGTAGACGTTGTGAGAAACCGGGTTCACGGCGAGATCATGGATAGTGATCTGTTCCGGCGCCGTTCCCAGTGCTGCCGCCATCTTCTGATTGATGCCTTTGAGTTCGATGGCGCCCGCGCCTTTGTTGACAGCCCGATCGCCCGTATCGATGGCGACAAGGCTCGCTCCGGCGGAGTCGCCCACAAACAGGATGCCGGGAGGGCCAAAGGCCAGAGGGCCGGCGGAAGCTAATTCAAGTTTCCTGGCAACCATATCCGTTCCCGGCGCACCGAAAACAGAACAAGCGAAAAGGGTTGCCCCCGCAATCCACTTCATCATACAGAAACCTCCTTTATGCTGGAAGATCCTACCATATCGCCATGCGGCTCCTTCTCGCCCTACTCATAGCCTTGTCGGCCATCGCACAGACGCCTGCCGATCTCTATGCGCTGGAGGAGTATCACGCCTGGCTAGGAAGGCAAAGCGATGCGGTGCGGCGCAGCGGGGAGGCGTTGGACAAGTATCGGGAACACCTGATCGAGCGGGGCTTGGACCATGCCGACGCCGACAGCCAGATTCTGGCTATTCGTGAACAAGAAGCGGAGGAAGCTCCCCCGCCCTGTTTGGTAACGATCGTGAATCGTTTGCGCACAGGCAAAGCGCTGGACGGAACGGGCAATGGCGCCTGGCTCAGCCGGCGCGGTTGGAAGGTGAGCGCCTGGCCAGCGCACAATGGCAAATGGGACTTGGTGATCCTGCGGACCGGGCAGACAGCCCAATCTCCGCACCGCATCCGCGCGCTACTGCTTCCAGGCGGAAAGGCGGTAACGCTCGATGGCTCGCGGTGTGTAATTACGAGGTAATGGGTTCCACGCGTACCGCTACTTCCACCAGTTGGCTGCCGCCCCCAAGCGTGACGCCCTTCACGGGCGTGACGTCTCCGTAATCCCGTCCCCAACCCAATGTCACATGTCCTTCGGAAGGGATGATGTCATTGGTTGGGTCAAAGTGCAGCCAACCGGCCCCGGGCACGAAAGCGGCGACCCACGCATGGGATGCTTCGGCGCCCTGATACTTGGCCCCGCTGCGGAGATAACCGCTCACGTAACGTGCGGCCAGACGCAGGGAGCGCAGCGCGCCAATCATAACGTGGGAAAAGTCCTGACACACGCCCTTCCGGTTTTTGAGGACTTCGCCCAGCGGCATATCAATAGAAGTCGATTTCGGGGCGTACCGGAACTCTTTGTAGACGCGGTGCGACAAATCCTCCAACGCCTCCACGAGCGGACGGCCCTCGGCAAACGACGGCTTGGCGTAGGCGGCCAACTCTGGACTGGTTGCGACGAAGGGAGAGCTATAGATAAATTCGGACGCTTCCAAGGCTGGATCGTCGATGCCCTCCGCCAGAATGTCGCGTGCCTCTTCCCAACGGAGCGTCGGGAGGACACCCATGTTTGCCGGAAGTACTTCCACCACGCTGCTGGCCGTGACGGTGAATCGGTCGTGCGGTTCGAAAATGGAAAAAGTAGTAACTTCGTTGCCGAACCAGTCTTTACGCGTGCGCCAGAGCGCGGGCTCCGGCGTCACTTCGATATGAACTTCTCGAACAGACTGCTGGCCAAATCCACGCGGAGTGAGGCGCAGTTCGTTGACGCTTTGAGCGACGGACTCCTCGTAGATGTGCCGGGTTGTGTGGGAGGCGCGGTAGACCATGGGACTAGTCAGAGGACCGTAACCGGGCTGTCTGCAGATGGCTGAGGTATTGAGCCGTCAGCGCTTGCGAGAGGTCGAAAAGATCCGTACGCAGCCCCGCAAGCAGGTCGCTCAACGGACTGAGCTTCCCCTCCTTGTCTCGACGGGTCAGCACATCGACTTCGGCCAGCCGGACAGAAGTGAGCGCCTTCAAGGCTAAACGTTGCTCCAGAGAGTGGCGGCCGGCCTCGGCGTGCTCTGGCAGTCCATCGACATGTTCCCGTAAAGTCGACAGTTGCATGCCGAGCGAACGGGGGTTGGTTTCGTCGCAGAGCAAAAGATCGAGGACAAGATCCGAACGGAGCATGGTGAGATGGCGGGAGCGGTAGGTAATGGAGCTGTCCGCCACATGCAGCAGGAGTTGTAAGGCGCTGTCGTTCCCAGTTGGCGCTTCCACGATGCCGGCGCGCAGAAGATCCGCCATCTGCAAGGCGCGCTCCAAGCGCCGGCCGATGTCCAGAAAGCGGAAACCATGGCCGCGCGTCATGTTTTCCATGACCAGGCCACCAAAGGCGGCGAGAGTGACGATGACGCCGTCCAGAAGCGTAATTTGCGCGGTAAGCCGCTGGTCCGGATTGCCGGGAGCCGGGCGGGAGAGGTCTGATTCCAACTGCTGCAGGACGCGCCAGGTGTCGGCCGAGAGCCGTTCCTTCAGGTTCCATGCTGAGCGACGCATCTGTTTCAGATTCCATCCAATGCCCGACATCCGGGTAGGGTTGTAGACCAACTCCGACAGAAGCTTCTGGAGGTGAAAACGCTGCTGACCCAGCGGTAAATCAGGGACGTTTTCCGGTAGGTAGCGCAGGCCCGCCAGCAGACGAACCACGGTCTCGAGCGAGGCGGCGCGGCCGAAGTCTTCCTCCCCGGAGAGCGCCGGCAAAAGCGAACGAACCAACCGGACGCCGCTATCCACACGCTCCGCATACCGGCCCAGCCAGAAGAGATTATCCGCCACACGGCTCGGGAGGCTGCTTCGGCCAGCACGTACATTGATGGTGGGCCTGGGCAGTTCCGGCGATTCCGACTCTTCCTCAAATACCCAAGTGTCTTTGCTTCCGGCGCCCAGTTGCATGGACACAACGGGAGACATCTCGCCGGCCACACGCGTTAGGCCTCCGGGCAGGACGGTGTAGTCGCCGCCATCGCAGGCGGCAAATACCCGCAGTCCAGCGTGCCGGGCCGCCAGTCCCTGGTCGGTCCGGACAGGAACCGTCGACATGTTCACGAGTTCCTGGGCCACATACAGTTCGGGTTGCGATTGCATACGCCGGACCAGCTCCGCTTTTGCCGCCTTCGACATCCGTGCAGGAAACTCCGGATGAAGGCCATACTTGCGGAAGGCCGGTTTGATGACCAACTCATCCATGTGCGCCAATACATAGCGCATTGGTTCCGGCTGACCACACCACCACGTGGCGACCGAGGGCAACAAGAGTTCTTCGCCCAACAGATCCCGGCAGAGGCCGGGAAGAAACGCCATCAGCCCCGGTGTTTCCAAAACGCCGCTGCCAATCGCATTGTCCACTGCCACGCTACCATTCCGAACCGATTGCATGAGGCCGGGCACGCCAAGCAGCGAATCTCCCCGCAGTTCGAGCGGATCGCAGAAGGCATCATCCATACGGCGCAGGATTACATCGACTGGTTCCAGCCCGGAGAGCGTTTTCAGGTAGACGCGGCTGTCCCGCACCGTGAGATCGGCCCCTTCCACCAACGGGAAGCCCCAGTGTCCCGCAAGAAATGAGTGTTCAAAGTAAGTCTCATTATGCGGTCCCGGCGTGAGCAGAACGACGCGCGGCGAATCCCGGCGAGTGGGGGCCATGGCAAGCAGGGCGTTACGTTTCGCATCAAAAAAACGCGTGAGCGCACGCACACGGCACTGATTGAAAACGTTGGGAAGAATACGGGCGCTGACCAGACGGTTCTCCAGAGCGTAGCCGATGCCGGAAGGCGCTTGTGTCCGGTCGCCCAGCGCCCACCATCTGCCATCCGGAGAGCGCGCAAGATCAACAGCATACGTCTGGAGAGGAGAACTGCTGCCTAGAGTGAGACCATAACAACTGCGTTGGAAATGCGGGTTGGCGTAAACAAGCGCCGCGGGAAGCCGGCGTTCGCGAACCAACCGTTGTTCGCTGTACAAATCGCCGAGCATCAGGTTCAGAAGCTCTGCGCGTTGCTTGACGGCCCGTTCAATGCCGCTCCACTCTTCGTTGGGAATGACAAATGGAATGGGGTCCATCGGCCAAGGGCGTTCCTTGCCGGCCGGATCGCCGCCCACATTGTAGGTAACGCCATTGGCCTGGATGAGTTGCTGCCCCAAATTCCAGCTCCGGCTGAATTGACGAATACCCATTCGTCCGAGAGCAACGGCCAGACCACGCCAATGGCGGCGCGGAAAGCCGGAAGGCAAAAGCGCTTCATCCCAGTGGCCGGGAATCGGAGCGTATCGGAACTCATCCCACCGTGAGCGGCCCACAGCGGGCTTTGACTTCTTCACCAACCTCTCCCGTACCTCATTGATCTAGCCATTGATGACGCTGTAGGCCGCCGCAAGTCCAGCGTCGACGGGAACTCCGGGTTTTCTTCCACGGCCGGAATCGGCATGGGACCCGGGGTGTGCCCGAACGGTAGGAAGCGCGCCATGCGGCGAGCCTCCGCCTCATTTGAGTTTACCGCGAAAGTTTCATAATTCCGTCCGCCGGGATGCCCCGCATAATACGTACAGCCTCCGAGCGAGCGGGCGGACGGGATATCCAGGAGATCGAAAACGAGGGGGGTGTGAACCGGAATGGTGGGATGGAGACAACGCGGGGGCTGCCACGCACGGAAGCGCACGCCGCACACGAACTCTCCTTCCACTCCGGTCGGTTGGAGAGGGAGACGGCGGCCATTGCACGTGACAATTGTGCGCTCCCTGGTGAGTCCGCGCACACGCACCTGCATACGTTCCACGGAAGAGTCAACGAAACGAGTTGTACCTCCGCCGCCGGGCTCCTCCCCTAGCACGTACCAGGGTTCAATGGCCTGGCGCAGTTCCAATTCCACGCCGTCGTAATTCACCCGGCCGTAAACGGGGAACCGGAACTCGACATGGGGGGCGAACCACTCGGGAAGGATACCGTATCCGCCGCGTTGGAGCTCAGCGACAACTTCGGCAAAGTCCTTCTCGACGTAGTACGGCAGCAAGAAACGATCATGGAGCCGCGTTCCCCACCGGATTGGCTGCGCCCTATACGGCTCACGCCAGAACCAAGCGATCAGAGAGCGAACCAGCAGCTGCTGCGCCAGACTCATCCGGGCGTGAGGCGGCATTTCGAAGGCGCGGAGTTCGAGTAGCCCGAGCCTGCCTGTGGAACTATCAGGCGAATAGAGTTTATCGATGCAGAATTCGGCGCGATGGGTATTGCCGGTAATATCGACCAACAGATTGCGGAAGATGCGGTCTGTAAGCCACGGAGGACAGGGCACATTTTCTTCGATGAGTTGAAAGGCAATTTCCAACTCATAGATGGAGTCCATCCGGGCCTCGTCCACTCGCGGGGCTTGGCTGGTCGGCCCTATGAATACGCCCGAGAACAGATAGGAGAGCGAAGGATGGTTGACCCAGAAACCTAACAGACTGCGCAGGAGATCCGGACGCCTCAGGAACGGGCTGTCTGCCGCCGTGGGACCACCCAAAACAAGATGGTTCCCGCCGCCGGTGCCGGTATGCCGCCCATCCAACATGAATTTTTCCGTCCCCAACCGAGATTGCCGCGCTTCTTCGTAGAGGATGGTCGTCTTGTCGACCAATTCCCGCCAGGAGGAAGCTGGGTCCGTATTGACCTCGATGACGCCAGGATCTGGAGTCACCTTCATGTTCCTGAGACGAGAATCGGACGGAGGCGTATAACCTTCCAAAATGACACGGAGCCGAAGATTGGCTGCCGTATCTTCAATGGCAGCGATCAATTCCACGTACTCATCGGCCGAAGCGACGGGAGGCAAGAAGATGAAGAGCTTTCCGTCTCGCGGCTCGATGGCGAGAGCGGTGCGGACAACGGGGCTCTCTGGCTGCGGATTGGGCGTTGGCGCGCCAGGCCGCTGCACGCGCGGTAATTCCTCCGCCTCGCGCAGCAGATTTATTTGCCGTTTTGGGACTGGAAGCGGGTTGGATGGGGATAGGGGATCGAGAGTCCAGATCTGTTGCGTTTGCGCCGCAGGCTCCCAGGGGAGCCTTTGGATGGGAAGACGGAATCCAACCGGCGAATCGCCGGGCAGAAGGAAGAGATGCCGGGCCCGCAACATCCACAGGCCGCTTTGCCATTCCGGGCCATTGCGGCCGCAACCTCGTTGCAAAGGAAGGACATACCCCACGGGCTGGCCCAATCCACGCTCGAATACACGACGCACACGCTCGCGTTCCTCCGGATCGTCCAGTTTATTGTCCAGCGGATCAACGTTGATGGGCAGATCACGTTCTTTCAGAACGTAGGTGATTGGATCTTCAAATGCCGCGGCGATAAACTCCAGGCCAATGGCGAGGCGGCGCGCGAGTGTTTCCGCGAAAAGCCGAGCTTCTTCGGCCCCATAGCCATAGTCTTTATCCGGCGCACCCACAAGAGCCGGGTCATGCCACAGCGGCCGACCGTCATTTCGCCAATAACAGGTGTAGGCCCATCGCGGCAGTTGCTCCCCCGGATACCACTTACCTTGCCCGAAATGCAGGAGGCCTCCTGGAGCAAACTGATCGCGAATCCGGAGCAACAATTGGTTCGCGAGAGCTTGCTTCTCCTCGCCCAAGGCCGCGGTATTCCATTCTTCGCCATCCATGTCGTCAATGGAGACGAACGTCGGCTCTCCACCCATAGTGAGCCGTACGTCTCCATCGAGCAATTCGGCATCCACCTTGTCCCCCAAGGCGAGAATGGCGTGCCACTGCGAATCGGTATAGGGCTTGGTCACCCGCGGATCTTCGTGAATGCGAGTCACCCGCATCTCATGGTGGAATTCCACTTCACAAGGGCTGACCAAACCGGTTACCGGCGCGGCCGTTTGCGGGTCCGGCGTGGCGGCCAAAGGAATATGACCTTCACCCGCGAATAGACCGGAGGTGGGATCGAGCCCAATCCACCCGGCCCCTGGCAAGTAGACTTCGGCCCAGGCATGTAGATCCGTGAAGTCTTCCGCGGCTCCAGACGGCCCGTCCAGAGACTTCACGTCTGGTTTGAGCTGAATGAGGTAGCCAGAAACAAACCGAGCGGCCAGTCCCAGATGTCGCAGCAACTGGACGAGCACCCACGCCGAATCGCGGCACGAACCGCTACGCAGTGTGAGCGTTTCCTCAGGCGATTGCACGCCCGATTCCATCCGGATTAGATAACGAATATGGGTTTGCAGGGCTTGGTTTATGGCAACCAGGAAGTTGACCGACTGCATCTTCTCCTGGGAGATACCAGCCAGGTATGCCGCAAAAGCAGGGCCACAGGACTCCGTTTCCAGGAAAGGACGGAGTTCCCGTTGTTCCCACGGCTCATAGGTAAATGGGAACTGCTCGGCATAGGGTTCGAGGAAAAAATCGAATGGATTGATAACCGCCATATCGGCGATAAGATCCACCGAAAGAGAAAAGCGGCGTGTAGGCTCCGGAAAAACAAACCGCGCGAGGTAGTTGCCCTGCGGATCCTGCTGCCAGTTGACGAACTGTTTCGCGGGTTCCACTTTCAGCGAATAGCTCACAATTTGCGTACGGCTATGCGGCGCCGGACGCAGGCGCACAATCTGGGGGCCGAGAGTTACCAGCCGATCGTATTCATAGATCGTTTTGTGATGAAGCGCAACTCGAATTCCCATTTATTCAGCGCCCACGGCCTGCGTCTGGGTCTGGCTCTGTGCCTGGGTCTGGGACCGCGCCTTGGTCCGCA
>DASTML010000051.1:0-40851 GCA_035714175.1 Bryobacteraceae bacterium
CGATTGCGACTCCGGATACTCCTGCGCCTATACCAACAACCTCGCGTGGCGCTCCGAAACCCAACCGCTGCCTCCTGTCCTGGACCCGCGGATGTTTTTCGAACGCCTCTTCGGCAAGGGCGCGGCCCTGAACCCGGAAGAGAGAGCCCGGCAGGCGCGGTACCGCCGTTCCATTCTGGATTACGTATCCGGCGATACCAAAAAACTCCAGGGCGATCTCGGCGCCACGGACCGTCGCAAACTCGACGAATACCTCTCCTCCATCCGCGAAATCGAACGCCAGTTGGAAAAGGCGGAGCACGACAACGCCCAGGTCAACCCCGGCATGCCCAAGCCCTACGGCGTTCCGGCTGATTTCGCCGAACATTTCAAGCTGATGACCGACATGATCACCGTCGCCTTCCAGGCCGACATGAGCCGTGTCGTCACCTTCCTGGTCACTCGCGAAGGTACTTCGCGTCCCTACCGGGAAATCGGAATCCCAGACGGCCATCACCCGCTCACCCACCACCAGGGTAAGCAGGAACTGCTCGACAAGGTCACGCGCATCAACGAATATCACATGGTGCAGTTCGCCAAATGGATGCAGAAACTGAAGGCGTCGCCAGAGGGCGATTCCAACATTCTTGCCAATTCGATGATCGTCTACGGGGCCGGCCTCTCTGACGGAAACCGCCACACCCACGAAAACCTCCCGGTCATGTTGGTCGGCGGGGGCGGGGGTACCGTCAAGGGCGGACGCCGCATCACCTACCGCCGGGAGACCCCCATCTCGAACCTGTTCCTGTCGATGATGGACCGCATGGACGTTAAGGCGGAGCATTTTGGGGACGCAACAGGGCGCGCAGATGGCCTCAATTTGACGTAAAAATGCAGCTGAAAAGTGCAGTAAAGCCGCCTTTAGGCGTCATTTTTGACGCAGATATGGGCACTCGCGCGGAGACCGCGCTCGCGCTCGCCCTCCTCTACGGCCTGGACGGAAAGGGCGAATGCCGGGTGTCAGCGGTCGCCTCGACGCGCTCAAGTCTTTTGTCTGCCGCACTTTGCGAGGTAATCGGCCGCTTTTACTCCGGAACGGTATCCGGCGCCTTCGGCGGCTTCTCCCGCACCCTGCCCGTCGGCCTGGCGGCCGACGGCAAAATCCCCGGCGACACGCCAATTCTTACATCTGTCGTTAACAAGAAAAACCCTGATGGGTCAATCGTTTACGCGAATGGTATCGATGAATTGACCGACACGGCGGAGCCTCACGGCCTCCTCCGGAACGCTCTTACTGCGCAGCATGCGCAGAACGCCGCCGTGGTGCTCGCCGGCCCTCCCTCCAACCTCCTTAAAATGCTCCAACTCCCCGGCGCCAAGGAACTGGTACTGGAGAAGCTCCGCGTCCTGGTCTGTTCTACGCCGTTGGCGGCAAAGGAGTTAGAGGCCGCCGGCTGGCCGTCGCCCATCGTCTCCGTCAGCCCCTCGGTAGGGACGGCGATCCTCTTTCCTCTGTCCACCGTCGAGAAACAGTTCGCCGATTTCCCCGCCCACCCGGTCGCCGACGCGCTTCGCGCGTCGGGTAAAGATTCTCCGACCGGCGAATTGGCGGCGGTTTGGCATGCTGTCCGTCCGGCGGATAAGGCGTTCACGCTCTCCGAGCCCGTCGGCAACATTCGACAACTGCTCCTGGATCCTGCTGAAAAAGAACGGCTTCTGGCCGCCTATATTGAATTGACGACAGCCAAACCGGTTCCCCGCCAGCCTCGCTTCCGGCCTCCCGTCGCCGAAGCGAAAAAGCCTTAATTAAGAAGAACTTGCGTCTAGTTTGGCCGCCTGGTCCGCGATCCGGGCCGCGGCAGCCGGATCGGCTTTCGCGAGCCGTAAAAAACTGCGGGCGCAGTTGGCGTGAGGGCTGTCGTCGCGGGTGGCGCGCTGGAGCAGGGATTCGGCGCGCGTTTTCCGGTCCAGGGTAGGTCCGCCAGCCAGCACGTCGAGGGCGCCCTGGAGCGCGCAAATAATACGGGCCCGCTCCTTGAACAGGTTGCCGCGCCCGACGGCGTCATCGAGGTGAAAGAACTCGATTGTGACGAAAGCCCGGTCAAAAGGCGTGCCAGAGGGGTGTTTGGGGACAGGAGAGGCGCCGTTGAATTCGAGGAGGGATTCCGGGTCGTCATCGAAGTCCCCGAGAGGGTAGATGAGGAGGGGTTGTTCGGCGAGGAGGTCCGTGGGGTCTCCGGCGGCGGCATACTGGCCGGCGATGGGGAAGCGGTCCCCCTTGAGGGAGGTGTTGCAAGGGTGGCAGGCGGCAGTGTAATTGAAGGGATGATAGGCGAGCCAATAGTAGCCGTTCTGTGAGGCTGGAACGGCCGCCACGGCGATGTTCTTCGCCTTCACCTGCGCCGGGACCTTCCAGGCGCTGACGCGGCCCTTGGGGCGGAAATGCTCCACGGCCTGCTCCCCTGCCCCGAACTCCTGCGATTCCAGTTTGCGCTCGCAGAAGGCGCACTTCTGGCCGCCCTGGCGGCGCATGTATACGGGTTTTACCCGGCTCCAGATGGACTTCGATTCCGAGAACTTCTGGGCGGCAACAAACTTGGCGGTCCGCTGGGCGGTATCGGCCAGCCAGCCGGGTGATTCCGTTTCGAGCTCGGATTCGAGCTGCTGCCTGGAGCATGTATAGCGAATCATGCGGAAGAGGGCTCCTCCCCCTGACTCATGGCGGCCAACAACTTTTCGGCGGCCTCCAGATCGCCCCCACGGGCTTGCGCTCCCAGAGATTGCAGCGTTTGTACCTTTTTGGCGGCACGGGTAGAGGAGAGGCCGAAGAAATCCGTGAGCAAAATCTGATCCGCGTCGAGGCCGTGGACAGACTGCGGCAAGCGGCGAGCCTTAGAACTCTGACCCACGGCCGGCTCCATCACGATTATGTTCATCCACTCCAGCGAACCTACAACCAAAGGGCTGTGCGACGTCACGATGAACTGAATGTTCTTCAACGCACCTGCAATCTGGGCCAGGACCGTCATTTGCCATTGCGGATGGAGATGCAGGTCGATTTCGTCCACCATGACGAGGCCATGGTTCTCGTCGAGCCGCTTCCCGGAGGGTGTGGTAACGCAGATGTGATAGAGCAGATCGCCGATCCAACCCAAATAAGCGCGGTACCCATCGGAGAGAGCCGGAAAGGGCACTTTGACGCCTTTTCGTTCGAAGAGATACTCGCCCTCCGTATTCCTTTCCCCGGTAAAACGGTAGTGGTCCTTGCCGGCCAGTTTGTCCAAGCGCGTGACAGCCTGGCGGTAGCGTCCGGGATTACGCGTTTTCCATTCGGGCAGCCACGCATTCAACGGAACGAGAGAGTAGGACTCTTCGAAGAGACTTTGCACGCGTTGCGCGCGGGTAAAGGAGTTCGCCCGGCGGGAAGCGATATCGAATTGGGCCTTGCGCTCGACGCGGCGGGTAGCTCCGTAACCAACGAAGAAGAGGGCATCTGAACTCGCTTCAAAGATGGGATGCCAGGCCTTTTCCTCCCGGTGGGTCCACTTTAGCCGCTCCAAGTCTTTCATACGTTGGACTTCGAGTCGCGATTCGAGGACGGGATGGGGCGAACGATCCTGCGGGTGGGCGATGAACCGCGCGTCGATCGATGCCGAGTCCGGAGATTTGGCCGCGGACTTTTCCCGCCGGACGAGACGGTATGGGAAGAGACCCGCATCGCCCACGGCCGGTCCCAAGGCAGCCAAAGCGATTCCTTTGAGCAAGGTTGTTTTGCCGAAGCCGTTGTTGCCGAGAATCAGGTTCACGTTCGACAGCGCGGGCCGGGGCATGCCTGCGCGCTCAAAATCGAGGCCGGGGTGACAGAACTGAACGTTGGTCCCCCGAAAGGTCCGAAAATTTTTTCAAGCCGATGGAATCTATGTACAACGGGGTCCCCTCGGATGAGTGTAACGAATCCGCCGCTTACTTCTTGCCAGGGGGCATGTCCAAATCGTCAAGGTCCCATTCCGGAAGCTGGAGGTTATCCGGGAATTGGGCAGCCGGCCTGTTTTTCAGCGAGAAGCGAATGAAGGCGCCTAACGCCAAGGTACCCGCGGCGGCCGCCGCCCAGGGGGTCCAACGCAAAATGTTGCCGGCAGCGCCCTCGGGGTGCGTAAGAATACGCGAGGTGAATTCGTTGACCATGGCAGTGCGGATCTGGTCGTCCGTTAGCCCTTGCGATACCTGCTTTTGAATGACAGCGCGGAGTTCATCGGCTTTCGGCGACTGATGCGCGAGTAAGTTCTCCCGCCAACAGCAGGGGGCCATAAACATGAGGAAGAGTTTTTCGAGGCGCGGATTGCCATTGGAGGGGTCCGCGTGAAGCGCGGGGACTATAAGTGGAGCCAGCGCCAGCCAGCGGCGGCGCGTTAGTGAACGCTTGCCACGATGAGACATGATTGCCCTCCATTTCAGCGTAGCAGGATTACAGTCCTTCCTTTTGCGGGATGACTGCCGAGGTTGTGGCCGTATAGAGAGCTTTTCGTATCGCAGCGCCGGGTATCGATACTGTCCGGCGGCCGTTTTGCTACGACTTAGAACTGCTGTTCTAGCGTAGAGTTGCGAGCAATTTGAGCTTGCCGCGATTTGAATGTCGCCAGGCATCGAAGCGGAGACTGGCGACAGCGACCGGTGAATCAAGGCCGCACCGTTTGCTCTCGGTTTGCTGGGCTTCCTGCCGGAAGCCGACTTTCGCCGCTGCGTAGCGGGCTACCGCGGTGATGACCGTCTGCGAGGTTTCTCTTACTGGGACCAGTATCTGGCGATGGCGTTCGTCCAATTGACCAACAGAGATAGTCTGCGAGACATAGAAGCATGCCTGCGCTCGTCGGGCGGCAAGCGATACCCCATGAGAATTTCGCGGCCGCGTAGCCCGATCTACATTGGCCGACACCAACGACAGCCATAACTGGTGTTTTTTCGTTGACTTCGCGCAGGGTTTGATTCGCATCACGCGGCCGCGGCATGCCATTGATCCGATCAGGGTCGATCGGGAACAGAGTATGTATGTTGGGGACTCGATCGCTATCGACCTGTGCCTCTCGTTCTTTCCTTGAGCGAAATTTCGCAAGCACAGAGCCGTCGTCAAGGTGCACACGCTGTTGGACCTCCATTGCGATATCCCCACGTCTATCAGCATTACCGATGGCAAGGCGCATGACGTCAACATCCTCGATGAGATCCTGCCAGAAGCCGCCGCCATCACAGACGTTCGCGCCGCTCCCACCGTCATCCCAACCATCTACAGATTTAAAACTTGACCCTCTTCGATAAAACGCCAGTTGTGGCCGCGCGTGATCCCACACCTTCCAGACAGGCTGCTTTCAGCCACGGTGTTGTGAAGCAGGCTTGTGTTGCTGTCCGGACACGCGGCTATTACACCAGCGAGATTGGTGAAGGGGTTTGGGCGCGACCTATGAAACGACGATTGGCGCAGGCATCGAAAATCAGACGTGGGACGAAGAGAGCAGGGCCACTCAACCGCGCCGCCTTTAGGCGGTGTTTTATTTAGTCGATGTAGAGAAACTCGTTCGTACTGAGCAGAGCCTGGGCGAACTGTTTGAAGGGCATCTTCGCCAGGAAACTGGCAGCAATGTCCTTCTCCTCCGCTGTTGGTTTTCGAGAAAGCGCCAGAAGGTATGCTTTTTCGACATCGTTATTCGCACGCTGGGCGAGCGCCTCGGCCGCCTGCCAGACGAATTCGTCGTTCAGCATGGTCAACGACTGCAAGGGCGTGGCGGAAGGCACGCGGCGTGTGCAATTCGTGTCGATGATGGGATAGTCAAATACTCCCAAGAAACTCATGGGATAGGTGCGACGATGCGTCAGATAGATGCTGCGGCGCCACTTGGCGTTTTCGGGTTCTTTAGACGAAACGACCTGGAGCCCGTCGGCACGCATCTCCAACTGGATGGGCGGACCGCCGGCGGTGAGATCCAATTTACCGGAGGCTGCTATCACTGAATCCCGCAACGCTTCCGCGTCCAGACGGCGAAGATTCATGCGCCAGAGCAGAGAGTTATCCGGATCAGCGGCCTTCCCTTTCTCATTCTGTTGGGAGGATTGCCGGTAGACGCTGCTGAGCATGATCTGCTTATGGAGCCACTTGGCGCTCCAACCGTTTTTCATGAATTCGAGAGCCAGGTAATCCAGTAGAGGCTGGTTCGAGGGAGCCGCTCCCGTGGTTCCGAAGTTGTCCGGCGTGGCCACGATGCCTGTCCCGAAGTGACCCTGCCAGAGGCGGTTCACGATGACGCGGGCAGTGAGAGGGTGGGACGGATTCGTAAGCCATTCGGCGAAGGCGAGGCGGATGCCGCTGGTTTTTCCTTGCGTAGCCGGTGAGCGGACGGCATTCGTATGGCCGGGTTCACTTAAAATTTCGAGGAATCCGGGCGTGACGCGTGGTCCGGGAGCGTCGGCGCTGCCCCGTTGGAGCAGACGAATCTTCGGGATCTCGCCCACATCATAAAGCGCCTGGATCTTTGCCAACTTGGCATAGTCCGGATCTTTGTCGAATTGCTTCTGGAAGACCGGATTGAATTTGTTGAAGAGATAGCGCTGTATCTCCGTACGAACGTCCCCATTGGTGGCCAGAGCCGTCTTCACGTCCTCCCGGATTGCTTCGGGCACGCCATCGAGTTCCTTCTGCAGGACACGCTTCTGAATCGACTCGGCCTCCGGCGTGGGGATGTTGTAGAGGTGATGGTTCTGGGGCTGAATCCAGTCGGTGGGGTTATAGGAAGTGGTGAAGAGCGCGAGGAATCGATAGTAGTCGCGCTGGGGAATGGGATCAAATTTGTGGGTGTGGCAACGAGCGCAGTTAACCGTTAGGCCTACGGTGCTGCTGCCCACCTTCTCCACAAGCTTGAAGAGGGCTTCATAGCGCTCGACAGGGAGGTTGCTGATGTCCTCATGCGTGATGTCGAGAATGGACCGCATGTAGCCGGTGGCAGTGAGAAGGTTGGTAATTTCGGCGTTGTATTGCTTGGCCGAGCGCCAGTCGATGAGTTCGTCGCCGGCGATTTGTTCGGTAAGGAAGCGATTCCAAGGTTTATCGGCATTGACGGCCTGAATGACGTAATCGCGATACCGCCACATCCCCTCGGCGTATTCGGCTTTCTTGGGATCGAAGTCCTTGCCCGTGGTATCGACGTAGCCGGCAGCATCGAGCCACTGGCGGCCCCATCGTTCCCCGTAGCGGGGAGAAGCGAGGAGTTTATCGATCAGTTTTTCGTAATCGTTATCGGCGCGAAACTCTTCGATTTCCGCAGGAGTGGGCGGGAGGCCCGTGAGATCCAGATAGGCACGGCGGAGCAGCTTTTCGCTGGAGGCGTCCGGGCTGAGCGAGAGCCCCTTGGTTTCCAACTTGGCGAGCACCAGCGCGTCAATGGGAGTACGCACCCGATCCTGCGCCCGGACAGACGGCACAGGCGCGGGCATGGGGCGTTTGAAGGACCAGAAGTCACGCTGTTTGGCGGTGAGCTTAGGAGCTTCCATTTCCGTGAAAGGACGGTCGGCTTCATTGGCCTTGGCAAACTCACTGAAGTTCGTACTGTCGATCCAGGCGCGGACGTCTCGAATTTCGCCCTCCGTGAGGGGAGCGCCTGCGCCTTTGGGCGGCATGGTGTGATTGGAAATGCGGCGGACAAGAATGCTGCGATCCGAGAAACCCTCCACAATGACCGGCCCCGTTGCGCTGCCCTTCAAGAGTTCGGCCGTGTTGGTCAACGCTAGACCAGCGGCGGCTTTCGCTCCGCTATGGCAACCCGCACAACGTTCCTTCAACACCTTCGGGAGTACGGCGGCGACGGGCTTCGGCGCGTCAGAAGGGGCTCCGCCCGCGATCCACTGTTTCACGACGTCTATTTCGGCATCGGTCATTTTCTGGCCGTAGCCGGGCGGGGGCATTTGGCGCGAAGAGACTTTCTTCCACAGCACACTATCGTCCAGCTTGCCGGGGACGACCACCGGACCATCGTGGCTACCGCGCATGGTACTGACGGCGGTACGCATATCGAGCCCCTGCTTGGGCGAACTCTGGCCGTGGCAAGTGAAGCAGTACTTGGTGAAGACCGGCAGAACATCCTTCTCAAAGCGGGGCGTTTCCGCAGCAATGACCGGGAGGGCGAGGAGGAATAAAAGACGTCTCATGCGAGTAGATCCAGGACCGGCTTTGCGCCGGTCACGCTGACGTCGGACGGGGTTTCTAGGCGACCGCCGTTGGGATATTGCACCCTTTGATGGTCGACGCCGAGTTGCCGGAGAACCGTGGCGATCATGTCCGGAACCGAGACGCGGTTGACCACCGATTTATAACCAAACTCGTCGGTTTCCCCGTAAATGAGCCCTTTTTTGAAGCCGCCGCCGGCGAACCAGATGGTAAACGCATTGCGGTTATGATCACGGCCGTCACCGTTCTGCGTGGTGGGTAACCGGCCGAACTCGCCAGCCCACATGACAATGGTGCTATCCAGGAGACCGCGCGACTTCAAGTCCTGGATTAGAGCGGCAGAACCCTGATCGACTTCCCCCGCGATCTTGTGCATATCGCGCTGAATGCTGTTGTGGTGGTCCCAGGGCTGGCCGGGACTGGTGGTTACCTGGACAAAGCGCACGCCCTTTTCGACAAGGCGGCGAGCCATCAGACAGCGGAGCGCGTAAGGCCCGGACTTCGGATCGTCAATGCCATACAGCTTCTTGGTGGCATCGGATTCTTTGGAGATGTCGAGTACTTCGCCGGCAGCCAGTTGCATGCGCGCGGCAAGTTCAAAGTTCCGGATACGGGCTTCGAGTTCGATTTCGCCGGGGTGCTGCCTGAAGTGGCTTTCGTTAAGTTTGGCGAGCAGATCCAGAGTGGCACGCTGGGAACCATCGGGAAGCGGCTGGGGCGGATTGAGATGATGGACGGGAGCGCCCTTCATACTGAATTCGACGCCGGAGAAAGTGGCCGGTAGATACCCGTTAGCCCAGAGTTGCTTGCCGCCGATGGTGTAGCCCGTGGGGTCGCGCAATACCACGTAGGCCGGGAGGTTCTGATTTTCGGTGCCTAGCGCGTAGCTAACCCAGGCGCCCATGACCGGACGGCCCGGGAAGATTTTACACGTGAGCAGCATGTTGAGAGCTTCGAGATGGTTGTTGTGCTCGGTGTGCATGCTGCGGACGAAACAGAGATCGTCCACAATTTTGGCGGTGTGGGGGAGCATGCCGGAGATGTCCATGCCGCACTGGCCGTACTTTTTGAATTCGAAAGGCGAGGGGAGAAGAGTATTGACGTTGTTGGGCTGGTGAATCTCGACTCCGCCGGGCAGGGGTTGGCCTGCCAGCTTATTGAGCGTGGGCTTGGGGTCGAAGAGATCCATCTGGCTGGGGCCGCCGTTTTGGACCAATTGGATAACCGATTTGGCTTTGGGAGGGAAATGGGTGGCGCGTGCGTTGAGGTCGTTATAGACAACAGGCGAGGCGGCACGAAGAATCCCGGAGAGTGCGATGCTTCCGAAGCCGAGCGTTGTACTTTCGAGGAGTTGGCGGCGGGTTAAGAATTCCACAGGATTGCCAACAGAATATCAGGCGGGGGGGTGGGGGTCCAGATACCTCTTTTCCGCGAGACGGAGGAAATTGGCGACGGTGGGATTGGCGTCGCCAGTGGGAGATCCGACGATGCGGACATTCGTGGTTACATTGTGCAGCGGCACGCAACGGACCGCTTTGGGAAGGAGGGCAGTGACCGACTGCGGGCCGACGGAGACGCCGATACCGGCGTTGACGAGGCCGATGACGCTTGACCATTGGCGAGCCTCCTGCACGATAGAAGGCGAGAATCCGGCGCGGCGGCAATAGGCCATGACTTCGTCGTGAAACGCAGGGCCGAGCTGGCGGGGAAAAAAGACGAAAGGCTCGGCACGGAGCGCGGCGATGGAGAGGGAGGAAGAGGCGGCCTCCGGGTGGCCGTGCGGGAGGATGGCGAACATGGGCTCGCGCCAGCGCCAATGCGTACGTATGGAGGCATCCTTATCTAATCCGCGGACGAAGCCGAGATCGGCGGTACCGAGGCGGACCGCTTGCAAAATCGCACTGGTTGCCATTTCGGAGAGGCGGAATTCGACGGCGGGAAAACGTTTGCGGAAGGCGCGGATGAGCCGAGGGAGTTCGCCGAGCATCAGGGACGGAGCGGCGGCGACGGTGAGTTGACCCGCTTCGCCGCGCCCGAGACTCTGCATGGATTGAAAGGCGTTGTCCGCTTCGGCCAGGATGGCGCGGGCGCGGGCAACGAAGAGTTCGCCGGCAGGGGTGAGACGAGTGGAGCGGGTGGTGCGGTCAAACAGGCGGCACTGGAGGCGGGACTCTAGAAGGCGGATATGGCGAGTGAGCGGCGGCTGCGCCATATGGAGCCGGGCGGCGGCCCGGCCGAAGTGAAGTTCTTCGGCCAGGGCGAGGAAATAGCGAAGGTGGCTAAGTTCAATTCCGGTCATACCAGAACAGCATCAAAAGCTGCCATTGATAGTATGCGTGAATCGTTATACGCCGCGCTTCGCGTAGTATTCAGCGACCAGCGTGGCATTGAATTCGAAAGGCACATGGGCCGTGGTGGGAACGGAAGAAACGACGCCAATGTCGCCAGCCTCCGCCTGTTCGATCGACAAGTAAGATGGCAACTCCAGGCGCGGGGCAAGACGGGCGGACTTCGTCGCGTCCATCTCGTTGCCGCGGGCAGTGAGACCGACGCGTGAGCCGGGGCGAAGGACCATGGACCCGATTGTGGCCCTGCGGCCGTTGACGAGGACGTGGCCGTGGGAGACGAGTTGGCGAGCGGCCGGGATGCTGCGGGCGAAGCCTAGGCGGAAGACGAGATTATCGAGTCGGCGTTCGAGAAGGCCGATGAGCGTTTCCATCCAGTTGGCTTCCTGCCTCGCCTGCGCGTCACGGACGAAGCGGCGCAACTGCGCTTCGCGAAGGCCGTAGTGGAAGAGGATTTTCTGTTTTTCTTTCAACTGGAGCGAGTAACCGTCGAGCTTTTTCCGCTTGGCGGTGGGACCGTGTTGACCGGGGGGAAAGGCGCGTTTCTCGAGTGCTCCCGGCTTGCCGAGGCCCGGCAATTCGAGGCCGAGCGCGCGCTGCATCTTCCATTTGGTCCGACGTTGGCCCAACTTGTTCATTTCAAGAAATCCGCCTTCCCAGGTGACAGTCGATTGCGCAAGCGGCTCTGGATTCAAGCAATCCGCGCGCTATCTGGAACAATCGTACAAATAATCCGGAGGCCTGTCAATTTTGTTATGCAATTCATTTGCATTGTAACATCCAACTTTATTCATACCGTATTGGCATCAATCCTGTGTATCGATAGTATTTGTATTCCCATTGCGAACGCTTTACGGTGGAGACATGACGGCCTGTGAACCCATTTCGACCGATGTCCTGCTGCCTGTATACGGAAAACGTCCGCTCCACATAGATAGGGGAGAGGGAGCGTATGTCATTGACAGGGAGGGGCGGCGCTACCTCGACTTTTTGACCGGGATCGGCGTGAACGCGCTGGGGCATTCCCATCCGGCGATCGTGCGGGCAATCCAGGAGCAGGCGGCGCTCTGCGTGCATACGTCGAACGTACATGCACATCACTATCAGGAGCCGCTGGCGGCGCGGCTGACGGCGTGGAGCGGGATGGACCACGCATTTTTCTGCAATAGCGGCACGGAAGCTGTGGAAGCCGCGCTAAAAGCAGCGCGGGCCCGGGCAAATGCGAGCGGGAGGAGGAGACACCGGATTGTGGCGCTCCGCAACTCCTTTCATGGACGGACGGCAGGCGCTCTTTCCGTAACGGGGCAGGCGAAATACCAGGCTCCCTTTCTGCCCCTGCCGCCCGATGTTCATTTTGTGACGCCGAACGACGTGGAGGATCTGGAGCGGTCCGTGAACGAGGAGACGATTGCGATTATTGCGGAGACGATTCAGGGCGAAGGGGGCGTGGTTCCGCTGTCGGCCGCGTTTTTGGGAGCGATCCGGCGGTTGGCAACGCAGTGGGACGCGCTGTGGATCGCCGATGAGACGCAGTGCGGATTGGGACGTACGGGGGCGCGGTTTGCGTACCAGTGGGAGGGACTGCTGCCCGATGTGGTGGTGACGGCTAAACCGCTGGGGGGCGGATTGCCATTGGGAGCGGCGCTGTTTCGCGACAAGGCCGGCGCGGCGATTGGGTACGGTATGCATGGAACCACGTTCGGCGGGGGACCACTGGCGTGCCGTGCGGCGCTAGCCTTCCTGGACGAAGCGGAGCGATTGCTTCCGTCGGTACGAAAGATGGGCGCGCTGTTGCACACGCGTGTGGAAGAACTGGCGGCGCGGCACGCCCGGGTGCGGGAGATACGCGGGCGGGGTCTGTTTGCGGGAATCGAATTGGACGGGCCGGGGGAAGGCGCTGTGCAGGCGGCGCTGGAGAGGGGGCTGATTATCAACTGCGCACAGGGGAATGTACTTCGGCTACTGCCGCCCTACATCGTGACGGAGGAACAGATCGAGAGGGCTTGCGCCATTCTGGACCAGGTGTTGCGGGGCTAGTGTTTGCACCACTTCGTGCGGGTATAGGCAATGCGAAATCCCTGCCGCTCGGCGTTGCGCTGGCTGGCGCTGCCGGGAGAGGCGCACATCATAGCGAGGTCACAGCCTTCCCGAGCAGCGTGACGCATGCGGGCTTCGAGGAGGGCCCGCTGGGCTCCCTGGTTGCGTGCGTGCGGAAGGGTAGACGCTCCGGCGAAGAGAGCAACGCCGTTCGCGCAGCGGAGTGAACCGGTGGCGATGGGTTGGTCGTCCTGCTCGGCAATAAAGGCGATGGACCCCTCCGAGGCGGCGATGACGATGCCAAGATCAAGGAGGAATTCGCGGAGTTCGGGAGAGTCGCCCCAACCTTCGGCGGAAAGGCGTGACCAAAGAGACTCTTCGCCAGCAGCTACGCGGCGGGTGCGGATAGACGCGGCGGCGGATTCCGGCGGCGGGCTTTCGATGGTGCGGTACATGACGCTGGTGAACTCGATGGGACTGTAGCCTCGCGCGACGAGAACGGCGGCGAGTTCGACGCCGGCGAGCGGGCTGACCTCATGCGAGACGGGGGCGCCGCGTGACTGGAAAAACGCTTCAAGCTGATCCAGATCCCGCGGCAAGGCGGGAGCATGGATACCGAGGCCGAAGGATTGGGTAATGGGAGAGTCCGCCCCATCGAATATGGCGTAGGCGCCGGCAATCTCCAGCCAATCCGCGCGGGAGGCGGGAGATACGCGGGCACGAGCTTCCACGAACCGCGCACCGGCGGCGGCTTCGGCGCTTTCGAGCCTGCGGGCAAGTTCGATATCGGAAAAGTGCATGAGGTGTTACTGCGAAGAGCCTTCCCATTCGTGGGAGGGGTCGGGAAGGAAGGTGACGCCTCCACCGGCCGCCACGAGCCAACCACCGGGAACTTTCGCACGCTGCGTGGGCAGGTTGGAGGGGATGGTTTTCCAGAGAATGAGCCGGGTATCGGCGGCGGTTTTTGCGGCTGGAGACGGCGAACCGGAGGCGGGGAGCGGACCGCCGTCGATGGGTCTGTAGTAGCCCTGAATTTCACTGAGTTTGACGTCGTACATTTCGCCCAGATGGACAAAGCGAAGGTTGTCGCGGTCCTCTTTCGGATCTTCAATGATTGCTCCGAAGGAGAGAGTGACGCGTTCGGAAGTGGGAATGCCGCTGCGCTTGTTCACCTTGACGCCATCGACGGATTTGCTGAGTTCAAATTTGGGCATACGGGCGGGCTCACCTTACTTAGTACTTGAGATAAAAGAGGTGGTACCTGGCAAATGTACCACTGACGACGGGCGCACGCGGCACATGCTACGCTCATGGGCACGATGCGAGTAGTGTTCCTGGAAGTGGATACGGAGAGCGAATGGGCGATGGCATCGCTGGGCCCGGCATTTCTGGCGGCGTACCTGCGACGGCACGGCCATGAGGCGTTGATGGTGCGGGCTCCCATCACGATGCCGGACGGGGACGTGGTAGAGATGGTACGAGGGACGGGAGCGGAGTTGCTGGGCGTGTCGATGACGACGCGGCAGTGGTTGCGGGCTCGTCATTTAGTAGGGTTGATCCGGCAGGAAATTGATGTTCCGGTGGTGGCAGGAGGTCTGCACGCGACTTTTTCGCCGGAAGCAGTGTTGGCGGCGCCGGGGTTTGACTTTGCTTGCATGGGCGAGGGAGAAGAGGCGCTGCTGGACCTGGTGGAAACCTTGGCGGCCGGGAAGAGCGCGCATGGATTGGGGAATATCTGGGTGCGCGGGGGATTTCGTCCGGTGCTGCGGAAACCAGTCGAACATCTGGATCAACTTCCATTCGCGGCGCGCGATCTGCTGGCGGAGCCGCACGGCGTGGTGCAACTCTCCACGCAACGGGGTTGCCCGTTCCCCTGCACCTATTGCGGCGCGCGGATGTTCAACGAACTTTACGAGGGAACGGCCGAATACGGACGGCGCCGAAGCCACGAAAACGTACTGGCGGAACTGCGGGAGCTGCGCGAAGCGGGCAAGTTGAGTTTTGTCATTTTCCTGGACGACACGTTCACGATTCATCATCCGTGGGTGAAAGAGTTCTGCCGGCTCTACAAGCAGGAGTTCCGGACGCCGTTCTGCCTGCATGCGCGAGTGGAAACGGTAAACGAGAAGATGGTTCACATGCTGGCCGATGCGGGTTGCCAGCAGATTACCTACGGCGTGGAAAGCGGCAGCGAGCGGGTACGGCGCGAGATTATGCACCGGCCGGTGACGAATCAACGGTTCCGGGAGGTGTTTCGCTGGACGAACGAGGCCGGGATCCGTGTGATTGCAAACTACATGCTGGGATTGCCGGGCGAGACCCGCGCCGAACTGGAGGAGACCTACGCGCTGGCGGAAGAGTTGCCATCCTTCGACTTCGGGTTCTTCGTGTTCTATCCCTACCCCGGCACGCATCTGTTCCAGACGTGCCGCGAGAAGGGATACCTGCCGCCGGACTACCTGACACGACCGGCGAATCACCGCACCTCCATTCTGACTCTGCCCACGCTGGAGCAGAAAGACATCGACGAGGTGTATGACAAGTTCACCGACCTGCGCGTACGGCGGGAACGGGCACGATGGGGCGGCGTACCGGTGGTGGACCACGCCTATGTGGTTGCGAAAAACGGCTAGGCGAAGCGGCGGCGAAGACGGGCCATGTAGACGCTGTACTCCATAACGGCGCGTTCATGGGTACGAAGACGCCAGGAGACGTGGTCCTGCTCCGCTTCGATAGAGAGACCGGTGTCGACGCCGGCGTCGCAAGCGGGCGACAAAATACGGCGCAGTTCGGCAAGGGACGACCCCTGATGTGCGGAGCGTTGCGAGTGCCCGCCGAACCAGGCGTCAGGCTGGGTGGCTCCGGCAGCCCAGTCGAACGGCGTGGCCAGAATGGCGGATTCGCCGGGCTTGACGACGCGTCCCAGCTCACAGAGCAGGCCGAGAGGAGAAGGAACGCAGTCGAGCATGTTCATGGCAATGGCGCCGTCGAAGGTTGCGGCCGCAAAAGGCAGGCAGGAGACATCCGAGCACCAGAAACTGGCATCGGCGAACGGCAGGGAGGGGACAGGATCGTCGACAAAATCAAAGGCCAGGCCAACGCGACGCAGCGGGTAGCGGGCACGACCGGTGCGGCGGATGGATTCTGCGAGGCGCAGCATGGAGAAATTGAGGTCCACGCCTACGGCCAGACCGCCGGTGGCTTGCGCCAGCTCCAAGGTTCCGCGGCCGACGGAGCAGCCGATATCGAGCCATACACCGTTGGGCAGGCCGGGCATCAGGCTACGAGCGGCCCGAAAGAGATCGAGATAGGCAGGCGCATCCGGCGCCCAGTGCGCGTGAGCGTAGATCGAATTGTTGCCCCGTTCGCGGTCGAAAACGGAACCGGGGCCAGCCAAGTCGCCTAGGAGAGACTGCAGATAGGGCGAAAGATCCTCGCGGCGAAGGACATAGGGCAACTGATTTTCGGCCCAGGAGGCGGGATTGGCGAGAACAACAGGAATGCCATCAATGATGGGGTGCTCTCGCTGACAGAGCGGCTCCGGGCAGTGGAGGGCTCCTTCGAGGACGTCCGGCCCCTCCTGGCGCGCGATGTGGGCGACACGGAGGACCGAGATCGACTGGCGAGCCAGCCAACAGACGGGACAGATAGGTTGGAGACGTTCGCAGTGATCGAGCCGCACAGGAGCGTCAGCCGCCGATGATGACGTTGGGCGAACAGGGCGGAATGATCTTACCCGTGGGACTGGGAATGGGCGCCACGCAGCCGGCGAACGCGACCATGTCTCCCAACCTGGCAGCGGGCAACATGTTGATCATCACGGTGGATGAGCCTTTGGCGACTACGCCCGGGCCATTGGGCACACACGTGGGCAGCGTGCACACCTTCGTAATGCTGGTGACGACGGCTGCCTCCAAGAAGTTGATCTTCACGTTTGGCACGGTAGCCGAGATGATCGGATGGGGGATGGGCGGGTGAGCCAGGGGAGTTGGCGTTGGCGCGGGCGGATGAATGGGCGCGTGGCAGTGCGGATTGTCGTGGAGGACGTTGTCGGTTTTTCGTGCGGCGGGAGGCATATTAATTGAGTTAGATCATCTCGCCTTTAACGATGACATTGCCGGCCGAATCCAATTTCACATCGGCGTTACCGCTTAACTGCATGCCCCCGTCGGAATGGACGTCAACGCTCTCGGTGGCGCGCACTTCGAAATTTTTGCAGCTCACATCGACGCTTTCCGCGGCGCGGAGCGAGAGGCGAACGCTTTGCATTTGCAGAACGGGCCCTTCGGGCGTGAGGCGGATGCGGAGCTCGACCTGGCCTTCGGAGGAACGAATTTCAACGAGTTCGCCTTCTTCGGACGGGGTGACGGTGAGGGATCGATTGTTCAGTAAATCTAAGGATTGTGCAGCCATCAACTATAGCTCCTGGGCAAAGATTAGCACGATTCTAGACGCGAAATTCGACAACGCCGCCGGCGTCCCGCCAGAGGCGCGCGTGGCGAAGGAGGTCGAAACCCGCTTCTCCGTCCATGGCTCCTAATTCCGTGGGATTGGCCAGATGGGGAAAGAGATTGTTGTCGAGGAAGGATTGAATCTGGGGGGAGGAGAGAAGGGTGGCGAGCGTGTGGCCGGTGAATGCGTGGAGCGTGGCGAGGGCCTTATCAATAGCGGCGCGACTTGATTCTTCGCGCTGCCAGCCGTGGTTTGCGATCGCGCGGAGAGGAGCGAGAAGGATGGCCCATTCGAGGGTGTGCCGAGCGGATTCTATGTTCCAAAGCGCTTCCCGTTGCCCCGCAACGGCATAGCGGGCGATGGGAGAACAGGCCTCGGCGAGTTGGCGTTGTGTTTCCCGCCAGTGATCAGCCAGCAACGGATGGGGCCAAAGAGCCTGCCGATCGATGTAGGCGCCGGCCAGAGAAACCGGCGGCGGAACGTCCAGCGGCTCCACTTCCGGCCAGGAAACAGCGCCCCATTGCACCACGGCCGGCGAGAGACCCGCGATGGCCGGCAGGGCGGTTGCCACGGATTGGGAAGGCCAGAAGGGCTGCAGCCATTCCTGTAGTTTGCCGGCTTGCCACGGCAGGCGGCGGCTGTAGCGAGGCTGAGAAAGCCAGGTTTCCTGTGTAAAGGCAGGGTCCAGATGGCTGAGTACGGCAACCGCATTGCGAATTGCGGAAGGAATGGGTTCGATTTCGTAATTTGAGGTGTGGAAGAGGATGAGGTTGTGGAGGAGACGTGAAAAGGTGGTAAAGACTTCGGCCGAAATGGCGCGGAGTTCAACGGCCGGCGCATGGCCTTCGGTAATGTTGGCGTATAGTCCGGCATGGGTATCGCCGCGCTGAGCGCACTGGTATTCGATGACGGCGGCGGCGGCGGCCCAGGGGTCGCCGGTGCGAAGAGCGATGGCATGCGCATTGGCGGCGCGGTCCAGCGCTGTGGCGCGGGCGAGGCCGATCAGATCGCCGGAAGCCCGCAGATAGTCCTCCAGAGAGGCCGCGGAAAGAGACAGGGAGAGTTCCCGGTCCAGGGCCGCGAGTTGATGACGATTCCATTGCGGCTGCCGAATGCATGCGGCGCGAAGGCGGTAAATATAGTGATCTTGGCCGAGCATAGGGCTAGTAATGTAGCATTTGGTGATGACGATGCGGCGGAGAGAATGGCTGAGTTGCCTGGCGTGCGCGATGCCCCTGTTTGGCAAGGCGAAAAAGAAGGCGCTGCTGATAGACGGGCAGAATAATCATGACTGGAAGACCACAACTCCGTATTTGAAACGGTACCTGGAAGAGACCGGGATATTCACGGTTGACGTGGCCACGACGCCCCCCAAAGGAGGCGATATGGCCGCGTTCCGGCCAAAATTCACGGACTACGCCGTGGTCGCGCTGAACTACAACGGTGAAGATTGGACGAAGGAAACCGAGGCGGACTTTGTTGCCTACATGAGAAATGGCGGGGGACTGGTGGTGGTCCACGCAGCGAACAATGCGTTTCCGACATGGCCGGAGTTCAACGAGATGATCGGCATTGGCGGATGGGGCGGACGGACGGAAAAGTCTGGACCCTATATGCGGCTGCGCGACGGGAAGTGGACAATGGACACAACGCCGGGGCCCGGCGGGCACCACGGGAAACAACATGCTTATAAGATGACGCTGCGAGACGGCGAACATCCGATAACCCGCGGGCTGCCGAAAGAGTGGATGCACGCCCAAGATGAGTTGTACGACCGCCTGCGCGGTCCGGCCAAGAGCGTGCACGTATTGGCTACCGCCTATTCCGATCCAGCAACGGGTGGGACCGGCGAGGACGAACCGTTGCTGATGACCCTTACCTACGGCAAGGGCCGCATTTTTCACACGGCATTGGGGCACGCGGCTCCCGCAGTGCAATCGGTGGATTTTATTGTGACCTACCAGCGTGGAGCCGAGTGGGCGGCGACGGGAAAGGTAACTCAAAAGTTGCCGGCCGACTTCCCCGCCCCAGACAAAGTTTCTCAAAGAGTGCCGTAAACCACCTTGCCGTTAACCACGGTGGCCAGCGGCTGAATATGCCGGATCTCGTCTTCGGGACAAGTGAGATAGTCCTTGTCAATTACAACGAGATCCGCTAGCTTGCCGGTCTCCAGCGAACCGAGCGACTTCTCACTGAACTGAAGATATGCCGAGCCGTTGGTGTACATACGGAGCGCCTGTTCCCGGCTGATCTTCTCTTCGGGATAGATCAGCTTGCCTTCGCGCGTTTTGCGGGTGATGGCCATCCACATATTGAAAAAGGGATTGTACGGATTGACGGCGCGATTCTTGTCGTGACCGATCATGTGATCACTGCCGCCGGCGATGCCGATCCCAGCCTTGAGATATGACTGCAGCGGGAAAAAGTAACGCATGTTTTTGTAGCCGAAGACCTGCTCCAACGCAGGAACGTCAAAATGTAGCCAGCCGGCCTGCACGTCAGCCAAAATCCCCATCCGCTTCATGCGAGCGATGGCTTCTTCACTCATGAAGCTGCCATGCATGACATGAGAACGGGTGGGACCAATGGGCTGCTCTTTATCGAGCGCTTCGAAAGCATCGAGCAGCACATCGATGGCGGCTCCGCCCTGAGCGTGCGACGTGAGTTGCCAACCTTTGGCGCGCGCGGCGCGGAAGATTCGCGTGAGCTTTTCCCGGTCCACGAAGAGCGTACCCCGGGCGTCCGGATTGGTCTGGCCGTAGAGTTGCCGTCCGTAGGCGCCGTAGGGCATCCGCTGGTAGGCGGTACCGACGGACTGGCCACCGTCCAGAGTGACTTTAAATGTGCCGAACTTGAGCCAGTCATCGCCCTGGTTGGTGGTCCAGGGACGTGCATTGATTTCCCGCTCGATCTGGTCTAACGGACGGGAGGCGTTGATTCGCCAGGTGAGGACGGCGCGTATGGGTTGACGGCCTTGTGCCTTGAGGGTTTGATAGGTGGTTACGTCAGGCTCGGTAACAGCGCGGTCCCCTACGGTGGTTAGCCCAGAGGCGGCATAGAGCTTCAACATGGTTTCCAGGGCGTCCAGACGCTCTTTTTCGGTAGCTCGGGCTTCATCCCGAATACCCTTCAACAACTGGTTGGCGGCACGGAGAATCCCATTCGGTTCGCCGTCAGGCCCTTTAACGATTTCACCGCCGGGAGGATTGGGAGTGTTGCGGGTAATGCCGCTGATGCGGAGGCCCATGGTATTGGCGGACCAGACATAGCTGCCGTCAAAAGCGACCGGGTGGGTTGTGATGACGTCGAGATCGACCTTCGTGGGAAACCGCTGCTCTTTGAGGCGAGGCGGCAGAGTACGAGGCACGACAATCCATTCGCCGGGCGGCGTAGTCTTCGCCTGCTGCCGGATGTAGTTCTGAATGTCGGCAATCGAGTCCAGAGGAGGAAGTTTCGACTTGAATTCACTGAGCCCGGCTCCGATAGCGTGAACGTGTGCATCAATGAGTCCGGGAAGCACAGTCTTTCCGGAAAGATTGACGAGACGGGTGCGCGGCCCCTTCTCCGAACCGATGACTACGTTGCTGGCGCCGGTACGGACAATGCGGCCCCCTTTGATGGCCATGGCCTGCACGGTGGTGAACCGGGCATCGGCGGTGAGGATTTTTCCGTTGTGCAGAATGAGGTCGGCATCAGCGGCAAAAAGAGGAAGGGCTGCAAATAGAAGAAGCTGTCGCATCGTTGTTAAAGTCCTTGGCGGCTTCGCGCGGTTAAAGTCCTTGGCGGCTTCGCGCGCACGAAGCGCGCCACTTTTCGAGTTTGGCACGAAGCGTGTCGCAGATCCTGGGATTTTGAGAGGCCAGGTTTTTGGTTTCCGAAGGATCGGCATCCAGATCGAAGAGAAGTTCCTCTTTGCCGTCAAGATCCGTCAGCAGTTTCCAGCGATCCTCCATCCAACACAGCTTCGGCGAACCGCGGCTATCGAGGATCGTTTCGTATCCGAGGGGGGACTCGCGAAGTTGCCGTTTTCCTTCGAGGATGGGCAACAGGTTGACGCCGTCCAGCTCCGCGGGAACAGGTTGGCGGAGCGCGGCAAGGATGGTAGGGAGATAGTCACTTGTGGATGCGGCGGCGCGCACGACACGGGGACGCGGAAAGCGGGAAGGCCATTCCAGCAGTGCAGGCACACGCAGACCTCCTTCAAACAAGCTGCGCTTGCGGCCGCGAAAAGGACCGGAGCTGCCGGGAGATACATAGGCCTGGCTGTCGCCTTCGGGACCATTGTCGCTGGCGTACCAGAGCATGGTGTTCGATTCGGCTTTCAGGTACCGCAGCGTCTCACGTAAGCGGCCCATTTGCTCGTCGAGGGCAGCGATGGCCCCATAGTAGTGTTCCGGCTTGCCGGGGTATTGGATGTAGGGAGCACGATGACGCTGCGTCGCGACAACAGGTTCATGCGGAGCGTGGAACCAGATGACGGCAAAGAACGGTTGGCGGCGCTGGACAGATCGCTCAATAAACTCCAGCGCAGCGTCCATGAGAATGCGAGAGTCGTCTCCCTCCAGTTTTTCGGCGGGAACACGGCCATTTTTCGTCCAGTAACCTTCGGGGTTTACGGTGGAGACTTTGCGGGTCGTGGAGAAAAATTCGTCGAAACCGTTGTCGGCAGGCGAAGATTGCTTGGGTCCGGAGAAGTCGCCGAGATGCCATTTGCCAAAGTGGCCAGCGGCGTAACCGAGGGGCTTCAAAAATTCGGCAAGTGTTTGCTCACGGAATGGCAGCGCATATTTGGAGGGCGCATCCGTACCGGCATCGGCATTGGCGAAAAACATTCCGTAGCGGAAGGGATGCCGACCTGTGAGGACGCTGCCGCGCGTGGGGGAACAGACAGGGGCCGCCGCGTAGAAACGGTCAAAACGGATGGCGGTGCGCGCCATCTCGTCCAGATGCGGCGTGGAGAGGATGTGGTGCCCGTTGTAGGAGGTATCGCCCCACCCCTGATCGTCCGCCATGGCAAGAATGATGTTGGGCGGCGTGGCGGAAGCGGCGAGCAGTTGAAGGAATTGCCGTCGGCGCATGATGATTGGATTAAAAGGGCCAGTTTACATGCATACGGGCCGACTAATCACCTTTTCGTTAGAGGGTGATTTGCGGTGGCGCCGTCTGGCACAGATTGCCTGCAGGGGAGGCAAAAGCTCTACCCGGCGGCAGCACCGCACTATTTCTCCGGCGAAGCAACCGGCGGCGTGGGCAGCAGTTCGACGGAATCGATCACGCCAAGAACGGCCATGTCGATGGGTGAGTCAGGACGATTTACGCTAGTCATGGCGCTATAGCCTTCGGTGACCAGAAGCACGCGGTCGCCGAGGCCAGCGTCTACGGCATCGACAGCAATCACCGCATCGCCGCGCGGAGTAGTTAGATCGAGTTCGAGAGGCTGCACCAGGAGCAACTTCTGCCCCTCATGGCTGGGGTGCTTGTGCGTTGCCGTGACGTCGCCGATAACGCGAGCGATCAGCATGTGGAGCGATCCACATTCACAGAATCAACAATTCCGACAATAGTCATTTCCGTCGGCACTTCCGCGGGCAAAAAAGGAAAACTCGATTCCTTACCCTTGGACCAATAGACCAGTTCTCCGGCTCCAGCTCCCATGGCATCCGTCACCACCAACCGCTTGCCCGTGGGCTTGCCTTCTGGCGTTAGAGGTTGCACGAGGAGCAGGCGCTGGGCCGCCAGCGCGGGATCCTTCACCGTTGACCAGACACGGCCAATCACGCGCCCGAGATACATCCGTTACGTTCCTTTGCTGCCTTCGTCGATGGACAGAGAATCGACAATGCCGATGATGGCGGTATCAACGGGCTTGTCCTTGCATCCATCGGCCATGCGGGCACTAGATCCGGAAACGAGAATAACCGTTTCCCGGAAGCCGGCGCTGACAGTGTCTATGGCGACAACATAGCCCGATTCGTCTTTCCCCTCCGGCGTTACCGGCTTGCAGATCAACAGTTTTCGCCCATCAAGGCGAGGGTCCTTGCGCGTCGCGACTACCGTTCCGACAACCCGTGCCAGGATCATTTTCCGTTGCTCTTCCCGATGGGCAGGATCGCCTCAAGGCTCGGATGTGGACGCGGAATGACGTGAACACCCACCAGGTCCCCGACGCGACGCGCAGCGGCAGCGCCGGCATCGGTGGCAGCGCGAACGGCAGCCACGTCTCCGCGAACAATCGCCGTGACATAACCCGACCCGATCCGTTCCCACCCGACCAGTGTGACCCTGGCGGCTTTCACCATGGCATCGGCCGCTTCCACCATGGCGACCAGACCACGAGTTTCGATCATTCCGAGTGCTTCACCCATTCGTGCTCCATTTTCTCACTTAGCTTTCTCACTTAGCGGGCCGCCTTGCGCCGTCACCTGCCCAACCGGGCTGTCACGGCTTCTTCAATTAAAGAGATCAGTTCATCCCGCGTGACCGTGATACGCTCGCCGCCAGCGTCCTCCGCCGTGATGGGGCACCCGGGCTCCATGGTGGTGTTGGACTGAATACCGTAACGCCCGCGGGCGTCAAAAAGCTTATCCACTTCGGCACGCGGCAGTAATTTAGGACCACCCAGTATTTCCGAAACCAAGGCGATCCGCGCAACATGTTCGAGGGTTTCCATCCGAAAATAAGCCTGCCAGATATGCTGGCCAGCACAGACTGCGCCATGGTTCCCGAGCAGGATGGCGTCGTGTTTCGGAATAAAGGGCTTCAATGTTTCACTGAGCGCCGGGGTGCCGGGGAGCCCGTAGTCGGCCAAGGGTACGCAGCCAAGCATCACGACGACTTCGGGTAGAATCGCCTGGTTCAGGGCGCGGCCGGAGACGGCAAATCCTGTGGAAACGGGCGGGTGCGCGTGAACGACAGCCCCGACATCCGGACGCATGCCGTAAATCGTGAGGTGCATCATGATCTCACTGGTGCGTTCCCGGCGGCCCTCGATTTTCGTTCCTTTGGCATCGACGATAATAAGATCGTCCGGCGTCATCATGCCCTTGCTGATGTTGGTGGGGGTGCAGAGATAGCGGTCTTCGCTCAGCCGAATGCTGAGATTCCCGTCGTTGGCGGCCACCCATCCCTTTTGATACATGAGACGGCCGATTTCGCAGATTTGTTGGCGTAGTTCCCGCTCGTTTTCGGCCATGGAGAGCCTTTAGTTTACCAAAGGGGCCCGCGCCGACCCGGCTGTTAAACTGAAAAGAGTGAGCAGCAGCCGTTCGTGCCCAAATTGCCGCGCCCTGGTTGGCGCGCAGGCCGACCAATGCCCCTATTGCGGGACAAGGCTTGGCGCCATGGCTTATCTACGTACGCAGCGGGCCGGTTTCACCGACCGGCTGATGCCGAATGGCAAGATGGCAACAGCGCTGCTTCTCTTAGTCAATTGCGCTTTTTTCGCCGCCATGCACACTTCCAACTCGCAGGCGCTGGCCCAGTACGGCGCCAAGTGGGTTCCGGCAATTGTACACGGAGACTGGTACCGGCTGATCACGGCAGGCTATCTCCACGTGCAGGGCGTGCACATCCTGATGAACATGATCGGGCTGTACAACCTGGGACCATTGACCGAGGAAATTTACGGTACGGGGCGGATGTTTACCGCGTACACCGTGGCTACGGTTACCGGCTTCGCCTTGAGCTCTGTTTGGACACCGCTCTCCCCGTCCTTGGGCGCCAGCGCGGGCCTATTTGGTTTGCTGGGCGCATTAATCGCCGTCGGTATACACAGCAAGTCATTCATCGCCCGGCATCTACAACAGCAATGCCTTTTGAATGCGGCTATCGGCTTCGCGATGGGCGGAATGATGTCAATGGTGGATAATGCCGCGCATCTCGGCGGCTTGGCCGGCGGATTCGCTGTCGCCTATTTTTCGGGGTTCCCTCAAAGCAGCGATGCGCAGCGAAACAAGATTTGGAATGTGGCGGGCGGCCTGTCGTTACTGGTTACTGGCTATTCGTTCTATCAACTGACGATGCAGATGCTGCGGGACAAGGCATTTTGACGACGGTTCCGACCAGCCGGCTTTGCCCCCGTTGCCATGTGCTAATGGCATCCCGCGCGGACTACTGCCCGGCGTGCGGTACGCCGGTCCAGCCGGTTGCTTCCGGAGTTGGTACAAGCCGATGGCCGCTGATCCGGAACGGGCATGCAGCGGTGGGCGCGATTCTCATTGTCAACGTGACTCTTTTCGCCGTCAGCACATGGATGGGGCACCCGACACTCACCGAACAGGGCGAAAAGTTGCTGCCCAGTATTTTGGGCGGCGAATGGTACCGGCTTCTCACCGCCGGCTATTTGCACCAGGGCCTGCAGTTTTCCAGACGTCTTCCGGCTTGGATGCCGCTCCTGCAGTTTCTGCACATCACGCTGAACATGATGGGGCTGTGGAACATAGGGACCCTAGTGGAAGAAATTTACGGCACCCGGCGGATGTTTGCCCTCTACACGGGCGCAACGCTGGTTGGGTTCCTATTGAGCGCTATGTGGGTTCCGGCCATTCCTTCGCTTGGCGCGAGCGCGGGTGTTTTTGGCCTGTTGGGCGCGTTGATCGCCTATGGGGTGGTGAGCAAGGCGCCGGAGGCGCGTCGGCTGCAAACGGTCTGCCTGCTGAATGCCGGGATCGGGTTCCTCATGGGCGGATTTTTCCCTATGATCGACAACGGGGCGCACCTTGGCGGGTTTTTAGGGGGATTCGCCGTCGCCTGGGCCGCCGGGCTGCCGCGTTGGGTGGACGACTCGCGAGAAAAATTGTGGAGCCTGATTTCGTTGACCTCGCTCCTTGTTACGCTCTGGGCGCTGGGGCAGCTTTTCTACGCTACCGTTCGTCATCTTCCTGTTTAAAGAGATCGGAGCGGACAACGCGCTCCCCACGGAACAGGATCAGGGAGATACGTTCCAGCGCCGTGATGTCGCGGAGCGGGTTTCCATCGATCAGGAGCAAGTCCGCGTTCAGCCCTTCCTTGAGCTGACCGACGTGCGCGGCGATTCCTAACGCTGCCGCGGCCCGGCCCGTGGCAGCTTGCAATGCATCCGCAGGCGTCATCCCAGCCCGCACCAGCAGGGCCAACTCCCGATGCACGCCAGGGCCATGCGGAGCGAAGGGCGCCCCGGAGCCGGAGCCCGCCACAATTCGCAGGGACGCGGACGGCACGAGCGCCATGCGGGCCGCGAGGCGCGCCGGCGAGTCGGCGCGGTTGGCAAGCGCTGCGCGAGAATGGGCGATCCCTTCCTTGGACGAAGTCTGCAGCACCAAGCTCCGGTCAAGCAATTCCGCACTGGGCGCAACAGTACCTTCGAGGGCGGCAAGTGCAGGAATCCAAAAGGAAGTTCCGGAAGAAGCATCCGATTCCAACGCGCTCTGAATAGCTGGCCCCCCTTCGGACGCCAATAGGGGTAGTTCCAGGGGTTGAAAGATCTGGACTGTATTGGCGGGAAGATGGGCGGTATCCAACCACAGAGCGGAAGCGCCCAGTCGTTTCCAGGCGAGTGCCGTACCGGGTTGTTGATTGGCAACTGCGATCCTCGGACCGGTAAACAAAAGATCACTGGCCAAGCGTTCGCCTCGATTCACACGATCCCGGAGGCGCGCGACCATGGCCGGGTCATCTCCGACGGAACGGATGGTGGTTACCCCGCAATAGAGATAGGCCGTGTGGCGGTGTTCGAGATCCCTGCTGGAAGGAAGCACTTCGTTGGGCAACGGCGGGAAACCGGAACGGGAGAGGTGGACATCGGAATCAATCAGGCCAGGGAGAAGCGTCTTCCCGCTGCCATCCACGGGTTCGGCATTCAAAGACTTAGGGTCCGGAACGTCACCGTCAAAAATACCGGCAATTCTGCCGTTGCGAACCAGCAATCCGCCGCGCTCGATGGTGCGGCCGTCCCCCAGGAAGAGGCGCACATCGCGGAACAGGAGGGTTCGGCTTCGGCGCAGTTCGCGCTGCATGACGCGTGCGTGGTCCAAACTCTCCCGTGTGTATGCCTGGTAGGTTCCAAGGACTAGGAACGGCGCCAGGGCAGCCAATACCCAGAGCTTGGCAGACGCCTTCACTTTTTCTTCTTTTTCCCAACGGAACAGTTTGACGGAGAGAAACATGCCGACGCATAGCGTCAACAAGAGCGCGGCCAAGCTCTTCCATTGCGCAGCAAGATCCTCCTGCCGTAGGAGGATGCCCTGCAGGCCAGCGAAGAGGTGCGACGACGGGATGAACTGGGCCGCAATCTGCACCCATAGCGGCATGGAGGCGATGGGAATGGTAGCGCCACTTAAAAAGAGCATCGGCAGGTAAAAGAGCTGGATGAGAATCTGGCTCTCCTGCATGGAATTGACGACGGAAGCGATGATGAGCCCTAAAGACCGGAAAGCGAGTACCGCCACGCTCAGGAACACAAAAAGCGTAAAGGGGCGCTCCGGCCACGGCATCTGGTAACCGAAATGTCCAATGGCAATAAGAAATAGCGCGGAGGGGAGATAGTTGATCCACCCCGTAACAAGCCAACTGACAAGCAGCGGGGCCGCGTTGGTGGGCGCCACCTTAAAGCGGCGGAGGATATTCTGCTCCCGGTCCGTCACCGCGCGCATACCGGCGCCGAAAAATCCGTTGCCAAGCACGCCGAAGATCAGAACGCTGGTGACAACCTGCTTGGCGACGCCTCCGCCCTGGCCGGCCGACATCATTTGGGCAAAGAGGAAAAAGAAAATCAGCGGGAAGACGTAGCCGAAGAAGAGGGCCATGCGATCACGAGCCATCAGGCGCAGAGTGATCAGAATATTGGTGAGGTAGGCGGCCATTTCAGTCGCGCAGGCTCCGGCCTGTGAGTTCCAGGAAAACGTCTTCGAGAGTGGGGCGCTTGAGTTGGATATCGGCTAGCTCCAGACCGCGGCTGTCAATCCATTTCACGAGATCGACAATCGCGCGAGCCGGTCTTTCCGTCGTCACAGTGAGATGCGTGCGACCGGTATTGCAGTGGGCGCGAATGCCGTCGGCCGAAGGCAAGGGATCGCCTTCGGCTAGCGGTGCGGCAAGCCGGATTTCGATGCGCGAGGATCCAAACACGCCGGCAATCAATTCACGCGGCGTACCGATGGCGATGATGCGGCCCTGGTCGACAATAGCCACGCGGTCACAGAGGCGTTCCGCCTCCTCAATGTAGTGCGTGGTGAGAACAATGCTGCGTTGCTTGTCTCGCAGTTCCAGAATGAGCTTGTGAATTTCCAGCCGCACCTGCGGATCGAGTCCCGTGGTCGGCTCGTCCAAAAAAATCAACTGCGGATCATTGATGAGGGCCATCGCCAGAGCCAGCCGCTGTTTCTGCCCGCCTGACAACGTGCGATACATGGCGTCGCGTTTGTCCGTCAATTGCAATCGCTGGAGCAACTGATCGGGGTCGACAGTGCGGGTGTAGAAGGAGGCGAAGAGGCGCATGGCCTCGTGTATCTTTATTTTGTCCGGCAGGTTTGTTGACTGGAGGCAGACGCCGATGCGCTCTTTGAGCGCCTTTGCGTCACTAGCCGGATCAATACCCAGCACGCGGACGTCGCCGAACGTGCGGGACCGGAGCCCTTCGAGAATCTCCACCGTCGTAGTCTTCCCCGCCCCGTTTGGGCCGAGCAGCCCGAAGATTTCGCCTTGCTCGACATGGAAATCCAGCCCGCGCACTGCGTCCACATCACCATAGCTTTTGCGAAGTCCGGAGACTTGAATACAGGGTTGATTCATACCGGATTACTTCTTGCCGGCCACAAAACGAATGTAGTCCCAGATCGCCTGCAGTTCCTCCGGCGCGTATCCGCGAACGGCGGATCCGTGTCGCCAGTTGGTTTGCCTCTGGATGGACTGTATTTCGCTTGCGAGAAGGTTGCGAAGAACCGGAGGATTGGACGTGAGGTCAAAGATGCGGCTGGCGGCACTGGTTCGATCCAGCACGATACCTGGAAAGCGGTCTCCATCATGGAGAATGATCGTGCGTACGGTGCGTGGACGGCCATAGCGAAGGACCTGCACCGCGTCAGACACGGCTATGGCCGTCACTTTAGTGACATCCGGGCCAATAGACGCACCGAACCCATCCAGCCGATGACACACTGCGCAGCGGGCCTCCTTAGCGGCGTCGAAGAAGAGATCCCGGCCCTGGCGATGTTCCTCCGGAGCCTCCGCGGATTTCTCTGCCGGCACGGCGGACGGGGATTCGGCGGCGGAATTTCCCATGACAGCTGCAGGGGCGGTAGCCAAGCTTTGGATGTAGTCGGCGATATCGTCAATATCGGTATCCGTGAGACGGTCGCCCCATGCGGGCATAGCGGTATTGGGGATGCCGTTGCGGATGACCTTGAGTAGATAGTCCCGATCAAATGTCCGGCCCCGGAGCCGGGGACTGCGCGCCGCGGACCCGCCCGCGCCGTGGCAGTAACCCACGGCACATCCCTGCGCGAAAAGCTTATCGCCCCGAGCCACAGAAGCGGAGGTTCCCAAAGATGGCTGTTGCGCCAGCATATGCGGAAGAACCAGCAGCGGAAGCAAGAGTCTCATTTACCGAGCTCCGGAAGGGCAAACACGAATACGGCCGAGCCGCCGCGGAGCTTTTCCGTTTCCGGCCAGATCTGCGGCAGCAAGCCCGCAACGGCCGAACCCCAACCGGACGGCGTGGCGATATACTGACGACCGTTTACGGTGTAAGTGATGGAACCACCGCGGTGGCCGGAGCCTGTCTGGTAGTTCCATAATTTTTTGCCGGTCCGGGCATCGAGCGCAAAGAAAAAGCCGTCGGCGTCACCGGTGAAAACGATGTCACCGGCCGTGGCGAGCACAGAGGCAAGCAGCGGATATTTGTATTCATATTGCCAGGCCCGCTTTCCCGATATTGGATCGTACGCTCCAAGATGACCACCCGCCTCTCCTTTTAACGGCTTATGCGTCAGCTTGAACGTGCCGCCGAAATAGACTTGTCCTTCCTTTGGCGTTTCGGGCACAGCAACTACGTCTTCGCACCACTCGATACCGGTGGAATAGAACAGTCCGGTGCGTGGCGACCACGCGCCCTGGTTCCAGCTCCGCCCCCCGCCAATGGATGGACAGATGATCTTTGATTTCCCTACGACTGGTTCATTGCGGCCCAGCAGTTCCCCCTTGGGCCCAACCCCCGTAATCCAGTTCAGGTTTTTCACTAGCGGCCAAGCGGCGACGAACGCGCCATTTGTGCGATCCACCACGAACGTGTATCCGCCTTTGTTCACATTCAAAAGGAGTTTGCGGGGAACACCGGCGACCGGGAGATCGAGGAGCACGTTTTCATAGGCTGTATCCCAATCCCAAACGTCATGCGGAACCTGCTGGAAGTGCCATTTCAGCTTCCCCGTATCGAGATCCAGAGCGACTACGGAATCCGTGTACAAGTTGTTGCCCTTACGATTGCCGCCCCAAAAATCGGCCGCGGGATTACCGACGCTCCAATAGGTGAGATTGAGGTTTGCATCGTAGGATCCCGTCATCCAAACAGCGCCGCCGCCAAACTTCCAACTGTCGCCAGTCCAGGAATCATGACCCGGTTCGCCGGGTCCGGGAATGGTCCAGAAACGCCAGAGGCGGCGGCCGGTCTTGCTGTCGAAAGCATTGATATATCCCCGGTGGGCAGAATCTCCGCCCGTAACTCCGACAATGACCTTCCCTTTTACCACCAATGGAGCAGCCGTGATGTTGCATCCGCATTGGGCGGCGTCTTCTACGTTCACCTTCCACAGTTCGCGGCCGGTCCGGGCATCCAATGCGACCACATGGTTGTCCAGCGTGCCGAAAAAAACCCGACCATCCGCTACTGCTACGCCGCGATTCCAAGGCCCATAAAAGATAGTGAAGCCCTTGGGAAGAGCAAAATAATAGCTCCACAACTCACGGCCCGTGGCGGCATCAATCGCGAAGATGCGGTTGTGGGACGAGGAGAGATACATCACGCCATCGACGACGATGGGGGTGGCCTGTAGGCCGCCGTCGGCGTCCCCCGTCTGGAAGGACCATACGGGAACCAAGCGGTTCACGTTCGACGCGTTGACCTGCTCCAGTGCGCTATACCGCCACGCATTCGTCTGGCCGCCGTAATGCGGCCAGTTTTCGCGGGTAGCGCCATCCTGGCCATAAAGCATCGCGGCAGCGAACAGGGCAGCAAGGCGAAACATGTGTCCTTCGATTTTACTTCTTTAGTACGTCAATGCAGGCCACGCAAAAGGCTGGAAGATCCTCGGGTTTGCGAGACGTCACTAAATTCCCGTCGACGACGACCTCCGCATCCGACCATTCCGCTCCCGCATTGACAACGTCATCCTTGATAGCGAAAAAACTGGTCGCCTTGCGGCCTTTCAACATGCCGTGCGCCGAGCAGAGGACCCAAGGCCCATGGCAAATAGCGGCCACCAGTTTCCCTTGAGTATTGATGTCGGCCACCAGTTGATTGGCCTTCGGATGACGGCGTATGTGGTCCGGGGCAAATCCACCCGGCACGACTATTCCGTCAAAATCATCGGCGGAGACTTCCGCATACGATTTCTGCGCCGTGCAAGGGTAACCCAGCTTGCTCGGGTAGACTTTACCTGCTTCGGCCCCCACAGTGATCGTTTCCACGCCCGCTTCCTGCAGGCGGTAAAGCGGTACCCAAACCTCCATTTCCTGATACATCTGATCGATGAGGATGGCTACCTTCTTACCTTTTAGTTCCATAACCGCGATTGTAGACTAGAGCCTATGCAGGATTTCGAGAAGCTCGGCGTTTTTTATCTTGGTAAGAAGGAAGACGACCTTCTGCTGCTGGACTCCAAGGATCTGGTAACGCACGCGGTCTGCGTGGGGATGACCGGGAGCGGCAAAACCGGGCTGTGCGTAGGTCTTCTGGAGGAAGCCGCCATCGACGGCATTCCCGCACTCATTATTGACCCCAAGGGCGACTTATCCAACCTGCTGCTGACCTTTCCCAGCCTGACCGGTCCAGATTTCGCACCCTGGGTAAACGACGAGGATGCCCGCAAAAAAGGTCTTTCCCGCGAACAATTCGCTGAAGAGACGGCGGCGAAATGGAAGAAAGGGTTGGCCGAGTGGGGGCAGGACGGCGCCAGGATTCAACGTCTACGTGACTCGGCCGATTTCACAATTTATACGCCAGGTTCTTCAGCGGGATTTCCAGTTTCTGTTCTTCGGTCCTTTGGCGCGCCGCCGGAGGAGATCCGGGAAGACCGGGAGGCCATGCGGGAGCGGATTCAATCTACCGCCACAGCGCTGTTGGCCTTGATGAACATAACCGCCGATCCGATCCAGTCCCGCGAGCACATCCTGGTGAGCAAGCTTATCGAAAACGCCTGGATGAGCGGAAACGATCTGGATCTCGCAACGCTCATTCAGCAGATTCAGAAGCCGCCCGTGACGCGGATCGGAGTGCTGGAAATCGAGGCGTTCTTCCCGTCCAAAGAACGATTCGAACTGGCGATCGCTCTGAATAACCTTTTGGCCTCGCCGGGCTTTGAGTCCTGGTTGGAGGGCGATCCATTGGATATCGGGTCGCTGCTCTACACGGCCCAGGGACGCCCGCGCATGTCGATTTTCTCCATCTCGCACCTGAGTGACGCGGAGCGGATGTTTTTTGTGTCCCTGCTGCTAAACCAGGCTGTCGCTTGGATGCGCACTCAGCCAGGCACCTCGAGCCTGCGAGCACTCCTGTACATGGACGAAATATTTGGCTACTTCCCGCCGGTCGCCAATCCTCCGTCCAAACAACCACTGCTAACGTTGCTCAAGCAAGCCAGGGCATTCGGTGTGGGCGTGGTGCTGGCAACACAAAATCCCGTGGATCTGGATTATAAAGGATTGGCCAATTGCGGGACGTGGCTCGTAGGACGGCTGCAGACCGACCGGGACAAGATGCGGCTGATCGAAGGCCTGGAGGGTGCAGCCTCGGCCGCGGGGGGCTCAGCGGATCGCGCCGCACTCGACAAGCTGCTTTCCAGCCTGCATAGCCGCATTTTCCTGATGAGCAATGTCCACCGGGGCCATCTCGAGGTGTTCGAGTCGCGCTGGGCGCTTTCATATCTTAGTGGTCCACTAACCCGCGCCCAGATTAAGACGCTTATGGAGACAAAGAAGAAGGCGGCCCTTCCCGCGCCCGCAGGCACGACAGCTCCTCCCGCAGTTGCCATAAGGCGCGCGCCAGATATCGTGGGAATGGCGCGCCCCGTACTCCCCCCGGATATCGAGCAACATTTCCTTCCGGTACGCGCAACTAGCGGCGTCCACTACGAGCCTGTACTCTTCGGAGTAGCGCAGGTGCGCTTCACGGACGCGAAGACCAAGGTGGATTTTGCCAGGGACGTAAAGTTTTGCACGCCGCTTTCCAGCGGACCGGTAAGCGCGAACTGGGAAGCAGCGGAGGAGTTGGAGATGGACCTCTCCGAATTGGAAAACATGCCGCTGGATGGATCATCATTCGCTGAGCTGCCCGCAGCGGCGGGAAAAGTGAAGTCATATGCCGCGTGGAACAAAGACTTCATCAATTGGCTATTCGCGACGCAAAAGCTCGACATTCTGCAGAGCGTGAACTTGAAGCAGGCGTCGAATCCTGGTGAGTCCGAGCGGGACTTCCGGGTGCGGCTGACAACGGCGGCACATGAAGCGCGCGACGAAGCTGTGACGGCGCTCCGGCAAAAATACGGTCCGAGACTCGCGATGCTGGAGGAGCGCGTGCGGCGGGCACAGCAGATGGTGGAGAAGCAGCAGCAAGAGGCTTCACAGGCAAAAATGCAAACCGGCCTTTCGATTGCGTCCACCGTACTGGGCGCGCTGATGGGGCGCGGATTCATGACCAAAACAGCGATGTCCGGGATGGGTTCCGCAGCGCGGTCGCTAGGAAAGAGCAGCCGTGAAGGGCAGGATGTGGCGAGGGCTGAAGAGAATTTGCAGGCTGCGCTCGATCAGAAATCGCAGTTAGAACAACAACTGCAAGAAGAGATCGCGATGCTAGCCGCCCAGTTCGACACGCTGAACGAGCGCTTCGAAACTGTTACGATCACGCCGAAGAAGACCAATATTCAAGTACGGCTTTTCTCGCTGTGCTGGAAGGCATAGGCCGGGCGCCTATTCCTTCCAGTCCGCAACGAAAATATTGAACTCATAGCGGCTCTTTGCGTTCAAAGAGCTGGCAAAGACGAATTGCTTGCCGTCCGGCGAGAACTCGGGAAACGACGTGAACCCGCCGAAATGCGTGATCTGACGGAGGCCCGAGCCATCCGTATTGATGATGTATAGTTCGAAATCACGACCATCGCATTTGTGCATATTGGACGAGAAGACGATCCGTTTTCCGTCCGGCGTGAATGTGGGGGCGAAGTTGGCGCAGTTGTTGTTCGTGATCTGTTTTCGAGAGCGGCCGTCGGCTTCAGAGATGAATAGCTCCATTTTCATGGGAGCAGTGAGATTCTCCTTAAGAAGCTCGTTATAACGCGCCATTGTTTCCGGAGTCTGCGGATGGTTGGCGCGCCAAACGATCCGTTTGCCGTCCCGGGAAAAAACAGCGCCGCCGTCGTAGCCGCGCGAGCCGGTCAGCTGCTTCTTGTCTGAACCATCGGGCTTCATGCTCCACAAGTCCAGATCGCCGGAGGCGAGCGACGTGTAGACGATACGGCCAGTCTGGAAATTTACCGTGGCTTCCGCATCGTAGCCCGGCATCTGCGTCAACTTACGGACGATCTTGCCTTCTTCAGTCGCCAGAAAGATGTCGTAGCTGGAGAACACTCCCCATAGATAACCTTTGCTGCGATCCGGAGGGGGAGGGCAAGCGTCGCCAGCCTCATGCGTTGAGCCATAGACAATATGCTTGTTGTCCTTGAGGAAATACGCGCACGTGGTACGGCCTTTCCCTGTGGAGACCAGCCGCTGGTTCGAGCCATCTGCGTTCATCAGAAAGATCTGATCGCACGGATATGGTTCGCGGGTGGATTGGAATACCAACTTTTTTCCGTCCGGAGACCAGTACGCCTCCGCATTCTGCCCGCCATGAGTAAGCTGTTTGATGTTTTTGAGGTTGGCGCTTTCCTGCGCGGCTACCGGCAACAGGCATAAGGCGAGCAGAACGCGGGAACGCATACGTTACCGCCGTCCTTCGAAGAGATCGCGGCCCTGCACCAGGGCGCGCATCTTGCCGTCGGCGACACTGCGCTGCAACATCCAAAATCCGCAATCAGGGTGGATGTACGGGATGCGATCCACTCCGAGGATCTCCGTCGCATGCTCAATGCGGCGTGCAATCAATTCCGGAGATTCGATGCCGTTGTCTTTGATATCCACAACGCTCAAGCCAAGGCCGATCTTCGGATTAAGGTCACGGAAGGCATCGAGTTCGTCGTAACCGCGACGCGCAAATTCGAGAATCAGATGATCGCAGTGCAGACCGTTCATGAAGGGCATGAGATCTTTCCAAAAACCCTTCTGCACGGACTGGCCGCCATAGTTGCCGAAGCATATGTGAACGCCGCGTTTACCTTTAATGCCGTCGAGTACGTGGTTGATGGCCGGCAGAGCCCACTCCCGATCTTCCGGATGGCCGCTGATGTTGGCCTCATCGATTTGAACTACTTCGGCGTTGATGCGCTCCATCTGGCGGCGCAGAACCTGGGCGATTGCCATGCAGAGGTCGCCACGGTCCTGATAATGGCGGTCCGTCAGCACCTTGGTCAGCATGTGCGGGCCGGTACAGGTAAATTTCAATTGGCGCTGTGTCAGATTCTTGGTGAAGTCGTAATCACGGGCCAGGTTCAGCACGCCATCGCCCACGGGTTCATGAACGATTCCCGCCGGGTCCGTGCGGTACTTCAGTTGGGTGTCGGCGCGAAATTCATCGATATCGGAAATGGAAAAACGAGTGCGAATACCAGACATACGGCTGATGAAGTAGTCGATCATGCCATTGGTTTCGGGATGGCTGGGATCGAACCGGTTCAACTCCCCGTCAGCGACCACATCGATCCCAGCGAGTTCCTGCGTCTTCAGTACGACCATGATCGCGTCCCGAAGCGCGCCTCGCGATGTATCGCCAAAGAGCCATTGCGGGGTGGGATAGCTGCCCACGACAGTTGTCAGTATTGCCATAAAAGAACCATTCTATATGTTGAACCTCCATGCGATTCGAATTGCTCTTCCTTGCCGTTTCCATCGCCGCCGCCGCTCAAACGCGCTTTGCAAAGTTTGAAAGCCGCGTACTGGCGACGGATTTGCGAGGGGGCTATCAGGTGGTTGTCACGGACGTGAACAAAGACGGAAAACCGGACCTTGTTGCGCTCGCATCCGGCATGACGGAGTTGATTTGGTTTGAAGCGCCTCATTGGACGCGTCATGTCCTTGCGACCGGCCTGCGACGGATGATCAATACATGGCCGATGGATACAGATGGTGATGGAATTCCCGAGTTTGTCGTGGCGCACGCTTTCGAAAACGAGGCAGCCCGGTCTACAGGAATAGTGAGTCTGCTGAGGCACGGATCCGATATCTACCAGCCATGGGACGTTCGCGAAATCGACCGTTTGACGACGTCACACCGGATTCGGACGGCAAACGGATTGTTCGTGAATGCGCCGCTCACCGGAGCTTCCGCCGTCGCACCAGAAGATCGAGACCATACGCCGCTTGTCGCCTACCGGCCTGGAGATTGGCACCGGCAACTGGTAACTGATGCTGATGAAGGTGTCGTACACGGAATCTTTATTTATGACTGGAACCGTGACAGGAGAGATGACATCTTGACGGCCAGCTTTCGAGGGATTCACGTGAATGTCGCGCAAGCCGACGGGACTTGGAAGAGAGAGAAAATCACGGATGGCGACCCGGCTCCTTGGCCAAAATCAGGGACTTCCGATATCAGCGTGGGGCAGTTACATGGCCAGCGGTTCCTGGCAGCGATCGAACCCTGGCACGGCAACCAAGTGACCGTTTACCGGCAAAAACGAGGAACTTGGGAGCGCACGGTGATCGATGACTCGTTAACCGACGGTCATACGGTGTTTACAGCGGATCTCAACCGGGATGGAAAACAGGAGATCGTTGTTGGCTTTCGCGGAGGTAAGCGTGGGGTTTATGCCTATTACGAAGAGAGCGGCCGCTGGATCCGGCAAGTAATTAGCGAAGGAGCGGTGTCCGCCGCGGCCTGCGCCGTGGCGGACCTCAATGGCGACCGCAAGGCCGATATCGTCTGCATCGGCTCCGCAACTCAGAATCTGGTCCTGTACCTGCAGAAGTAGACGGCTACCGTTCGAGAAAAATCTCGGCCCACTCCACCCTTCCGGACGAAGTTGGCCGCACATCCAGAACGGCTTCCGTCGCATCGAGGTCTACGGCAAAGCGATAGACGGGCGTATCCGGGCCGGGCCGCAGGCCCGTTTCGATTTTCTGAAATTTGGCGACCGCTCCGTTACATCGTACTTCCCACGCTCGGGCATCCTGGCCCGCAACCCCCAGCCGAACCGACGCACGAAGATTCGTTGCGCCGGCCCCGACAGGTTGCCGCAAAGAAAACCATCGCCCGGGCTGCGCATCAATGGGCAAGGCGTAGAACGGCTTTTCGCCCGGCGCCCAGGTGTCCTGATATGTCACCACATGACGGCGGCAATAGGCATTCATCGCGAGGGGGTCACCGATCTCCTTGAGAAGTTGCGGATACTGGTCATTGTCGTCCATGGCAGTCTGACTATCCATATAGTTGAACAGATAGATCCGATTGGCTCCCTGCGCGAGATAGGCAGCAGCGGAACCGCGCACAGTATCCAGCGAATTTGTCTGGAAGGGGCGTCCACCGGCCGCTTTGGAGCCGGGGAACGCGTTGAGACCCAACTCCAAGCCCGCGGCCAGGGTGATACGGGCCGGCAGCAGTTCCCGCCACAACGAGATGGGCATGTCGTTGTCAACGGTTCGCCAGAAATTCGTGGCCGTTACCATGTCCACTAGCCCTTCCCGTGCCCAAGTCAACGCGTCAAGCCCGAGACGGATAGCGGTTTGAGGGCGCGAAGGCACGCGGACGCCAATCCGCACTTTCGGACCTACCAGCTTTCGGACTCTGCGATGGAACTCCGTGAGCAATTGGGCGCCCGCCGCTTCCCGCCCTGGTGCGAAATGAAAGCCGAACCGCATCCAATCCAGTTCCAACCCATCGAACCGATACCGGGAGACGACCTCTTCGATGAACTGGAAATTGTGTTCACGTACGGCGGCGTACGAATAGTCCAGCGCTTTGTCGCGTTGCTCCATCCGGTAAGGCACGCGACGAAATTCGGGGTGCGCCGTCCAGAACTCGCTGTGTAGATAGTGCCGTTCGTCGTCCACATTATGGAGATCGTTCATCCGTATCGATACCCAGGCGCCGATATTGTGTTTGCGGGCGCGCTCCAGCCAGAGGCGGTATGGATCTATGCCATCCTGATGCAATTGCCAGGCAAGATGCACCCAGGCGCGGGCAGCCTTGGCCTCAGCAACGGGGACGCTGGCGAACATGGGCTGGTTGTCGGGCCCAGTGGGATCGTATCCATCAAAGAACGACGTTCGCGTTTTCGAAGCGAATCCAGCCCGCATCGCATTGACATTGAAAAGAAGCTCGCGAATCTGCGTGTGTGCGTACTGGTCCACGAATGAAGAGACATCTTCCGCCGTCAGGCGCCGCCCCGAACGTGTCGCGAAAAAATGATTGGCGTCTTCGTTAAGGGACAATCCAGGGGCCGGCGCTGTGCGAGCTGCGGCGGCGCTGAGCGAGGCGAGAAAAACTCTACGATCCATAGTGGAAATAGTAAACTGAAAGGGAGTGGATCTCGAAAAAACGCTGCTAAGGAAAGTGGGTCAAGCTATCGAGCGTTTCGATATGATCCGCGAAGGGGATCGGGTTGCTGTCGGCTTATCCGGCGGGAAGGATTCCGTTACCCTGCTGGAAGCTCTGCTTTTGTTGCAGAAGCGGGCCCCCATCCAGTTTGAAGTATGTGCTTTTACCGTCGAGCAGGGCAAGTTCCTCTCGCCGATTGCACCGTTCGGGGACTACATGAAGGAACGGGGAGTCGAGTGGCTCTACGTTCGCGATGAGCCGAGTTTTCGCTTGTTGGAAGAACAACCGGATCACGGTTGCGACATGTGCAGCCGGTTCCGGCGCCGTGCAGTTTACGACATCGCCAAGCAGATGAAAGCGAACGTAATCGCGCTTGGCCACACCGCAGACGATTTTTGTGAGTCGCTATTGCGTAATGCGATGTACACCGGAAGGCTCAGCGCCCTTCCGGCCGTTACTTGGTCAGCCAAGAAGGATTTCAGGCTGATCCGGCCGCTTGTTTTTGTTTCGGAAGAAATTACGCGGAACTTTGCCGGTTCATTGGCCGCGCCCGTCATTCCGTGCGGTTGCTCGCAGAAGACCGGCACCGTACGTCGTACTCTCCGAGATATTTTTGGTGAATTAGAGAAGGAGCATCCCTACCTGAAAGAGAACCTCCTGTCGGCCATGGGGAATATTGATCCGGATCGCCTGCTGGATCCGCGCTATCTTCCTGCTGATGCCGGAGGCCGCAATGCGAAGGAAAAGTCGACAGGTTCTGAGCTGTTTCCCGTTGTCATGGAGTTTTAACCAAACTCTGGTTGCGGTGTGTAAAGTGGCTCTGAGAAACTGGTCGAAGCCGGCGGTGAGGGACAGTCGATACCCAGGTGGTGAGATCGAGGCAATATGAGAATTCTGCCCCGCGAAGAAAAATTCTTCGAACTATTGAATACCCAGACCCGGTTAATTAACGAAGCTGCGACCGTTTTGCTCGAAGGCGTGCAAAAGGGCAATTCGCACCTCAAACTGATTGAACCGCGGATCCAGCAGTATGAACATGAGTGCGATGAGATTTTGCACGAAGTGTTCAAACGGCTAAACCAAACGTTCATTACGCCACTGGACCCGGAGGATATTCAGACTCTGTGCAGCCACTTGGACGATGTGATGGACGGCATGGAAGAAGCAGCCCACTGCATTGTTTCCTACAAGATTGATCCGATTCCACAGCCGATCATCGATATCTGTAATTTTCTGGTGAAGACGGTTGCGGAAGTTAAAGCGGCGGTAGCCGTCATGGACAAGAACCGGGAGATCGTCGAACACTGTATCGAGATCAACCGCTTGGAAGACCAGGTTGACAAGATTGTCCGCCAAGCCGTAGTCGATCTTTTCGAGCAGGAGTTGAATCCGATCCTGGTCATCAAGCTGAAAGAAATCTACGATGTCTTGGAGTGGACCGTCGACTCCTGCGAGAACGTCTCCGACGTCTTGCAAAATGTCGTTGTGAAGAACAGTTAAAGCCTCCGCATGGACTCCAACTTTCTTCTCGTCGCCCTGATTATCGCTGTCGCACTGGCTTTTGATTACATCAACGGCTTTCACGACGCCGCAAACTCCATCGCAACGGTTGTCGCTACACGCGTTTTGAGTCCAGGTCACGCGGTGATCTGGGCCGGCTTTTGGAATCTATGCGCCGTATTCGTTCTGGACACCGGCGTCGCCTCAACGGTCGGAAAAGGCATGGTGGATCTGAAGTTCGTGACGCCCTATGTCATTCTGGCGGGGTTGTTGGGCGCTATTGTCTGGGACCTTCTCACTTGGTGGTGGGGATTGCCAACGTCGTCGAGCCACGCGTTGCTGGGCGGGTATGCAGGGGCAGCCATGGGTAAGGTGGCAATGACCCAAGGCTTCGACCATATTTTTGAAGCGTTAGTAATCAGCGGATGGGTGCGCACTGTCTCGTTTATCGTCAT